>JAISZY010000064.1 GCA_031284375.1 Tannerellaceae bacterium
AGCGCTTGAGAAGGTGTTAGACTCTGTAAATAATACCAAGACAATATATCCTGATTCTAATTTAATCCTGTTTTTCAAAATCGCGACAGTCTAATCTGCTCCAGGTCAGGAGTTCTGAATTTTTAGAAAGGGCAAATCGAATTGTCGGCACCCTTTCTAATTTTTCGGAAGGGCAAATCGGATTGTCGGCGACCTTTCTAATTTTTTAGAAAGGGTGAATCGAATTGTCGGCAACCCTTCTAATTTTTTAAAAAGGACAAATCGAATTGTCGGCGACCTTTCTAATTTTTTAGAAAGGGTGAATTGAATTATTTTTCCCTGTATTTGAATGTGCAGGAATGATTATACCGGAAATACCCTGCGGCAAATAAACTTTTCAAGGCTTCGAACTTTTCCTGCTCTTTTTCGATTTCCGTTCCGTCCACCTCGAAAAATCGCAATACACATGTTATGCACGAAGCGGCCGCATTATTTATTGCATAATACGGAATGCCGTCTTTCTCCATATAATATACCGATGGAAAGAAATAAACAGGCGTTTGTTCCTTATAATATTTAAAGATATTGTCCAACCATTCCGGGCAGGGGCAATCGTCGCATCCGGAGATTTCTTCTTCGGGCCTGACTGTGTATGCGTGTGTACAGGAAAAGTTGTACAGGAATTTTCCTTCGGCAAATAAATGATTCCATACTTCGTAGTCTTTGTGCTCTTTTCCGATTTTCTTTCCGTCCGCATCAAACAATTGCAAAGTAGAGATTGCCGGCGAAGCGAATCCGTCGATAATGGCAAAGCACAGCCCACCGTCTTCTCCCATATAATAATACAACAGCGGCACGGCGGAAGGCGTTTGTTTCGTATAAGACGCAAATTCTTTTTCAACCCATTCCGGGCAGGGGCAGTTGAAACATCCGGTATCTTCGGGGATTTGCGGAGCGGGAACTTCCTCTTCCGGAATTTCCACCACAGGCGCCGTGCTGTCTTTGCAACCGAACGCAAAGAGGCAAAAGGTGAGTAGGAATAAAATGTTTTTCATCTTGTTACGTTTATGACAGATTATATTTTTCCCAGTATTTCATTTTGCAAGGTTCATTATGCCTGAATTTTCCTTCGGAAAATAAATTTATTACTGTTTCGTAGTCTTTGTGCTCTTCTCCTATTTCCGTTCCATCCGCATCAAAAAATCTTAACGCACACGCCACACACGAAGAATATACATTATTTATCGCATAATAGGGAATGTCATCTTTTTCTGCATAATACAACATCGGAATATAAGTAACAGGCGTTTGTTCCGCATAATACGTAAATATGTTGTCCAACCATTCCGGACATGGGCAGTCGTCACATCCGGGGATTTTCTCCTCTGCCATGTTGCTGTCTTTGCAACCGAACGCAAAGAGGCAAAAGGTGAATAGATATAAAATGTTTTTCATCTTGTTTTAATTTGAATAGTTTGGTAACGCAAATGTATGTGTTTTTTCATGGAAAATAAGGGTTTTATTATCTGCGCTTAACGGCCTTCGCCGTCAGAAAGATGGCTACCAATACCAATACGATGAATGCGCCGGAAGGAACATCCAAAAAATAAGAAAGCGCCAGACCGACCGAACAGGCTAAGAAGCCTACGCCGATACTGCCCCAAATGATTTTCCGGAAATCGGATGTGTAGAGGTTCACAATCATCTGCGGAAGGGTGAGCATACTCATCAGCAGCATAATTCCTACCAAACGGATGGATAATACGATGGTGATGGCGACGAACATCATCATCAAACGTTCTATCCATGGAACGGGTAAATGCTGGGTGAGAGCAAATTCTTTGTCGAAAGCTACGTATACGATTTCTTTGAAAAGTAGCGTGAAGATAAGGATAAGCGCAACGGCCAGCGAGGTCATCCCGTAAATATCCGCCGAAGAAACCGTCAGGATATTACCGAACAGGTAGGTCGATAGGTTGGGCGCATAGCCGGGAGTGAGGAAAATAAAGATAACTCCCACCGCCATCCCCAGCGACCACACGCCGGCAATGGCCGAATCTTCCCGCACTTGCGTGGAACGACTCACCCATTCCACGCCCAAGGCCGAGAGAATGGAAAAGAGCATGGCCGTAAGTATGGGGTTGATGCCTAAGTAGAAACCCAATCCCAATCCGCCGAAAGAGGCGTGGGTAATGCCGCCGCTGATAAAAACCAAACGGCGCGAAACGATGTACGTGCCTACCATCCCGCAGGCAATGGAGGTGAGTAAACTGCCCAGCAGGGCGTTTTGGAAAAAAGCGTATTGAAAAAGTTCCATCATCTGGCAAGGGATTGTAGCGGTTGTTCTCCTACAATAAGAAAAGCCTCGTCGCGCAGCGTATCGGGGAGGTTGATTTGTCGAAACTGCAAACTGCGCAACCATCCGCTTACGTCGGCCGGGCGCAGGGTGTAGAGTACGTCGCGAAATTCATCTGCGGCCTCGTCCGTGTATTGGTTGGCATCCGTTCCGGAAAAGCGGTCTAATTCTTCGTCGTTGTAATATTCTATGGGTTTGGTTACGGCGGCGCGGAGGTTATCTCGTTCGCATACTTCGTGTTGTTGGCAGCAGACTTGAGCCGGGGCGGTGGGGGCCGGCGTTTCCTGTTCCTTGCCTCGAAGGAAGTATCCAAGCGCCGCCGCTACGATTCCGAGCATTATTATACTGAGGATAAGATACCACATAACGGTTTAGGGTTGAGGATGATTGGGCGTGATGACGAAGCCGGCCGTTTCTAAGTCGCTCCAAAAGGCGGGGTAGCTCTTGGTTACAACTTCGGGATGCCGGATGTGTATTCCTTGCGGCCAACGCAGCGCCAAGGGAGCAAAAGCCATAGCCATCCGGTGGTCTTGATAAGTTTGAATCATGGGATGCGGTTCCGGGGGACATTTCCTCCCGTCCCATTCCAATACGCTGTTTTGAGAATCGGCAAGGAGATAGCCTAATCGGCGGGATTCTGTTTTCAACGCCTCTATACGGTCGGTTTCTTTTATCCGGAGACTTTGCAATCCGGTGAATCGGAAGGGAATCTCAAGCCCGATGCAGGTTGCGACCAATGTTTGCGCCAAATCCGGTTCGTTGATGAAATGGTAGACGAGGCGCCGGCAGATATTCTCCGTCCGACGGATTACAACGCCTTGGCCGGTGCACTTCGTCTCTATCCCCAGTTGGGCGAACAGTTCGGCTCCGGCGGCATCTCCCTGCAAACTATTTTCGTGCAACCCATGCAGGCGGATTTCCGCTTGTTCCGAAAGCGCGGCAACGGCATACCAATAGGAAGCCGCGCTCCAGTCGGACTCTACGGTAAAGGGTATGGGCCGGTATGTTTCGGGAAGCGTCCGTATGGTTTGCCCCGTCCATTCTACTTTTGCGCCGAAGAGCTTCATCAACCCAATCGTTTGGCAGATATAGGGAATCGAGATGATAGTTCCTTTCAGATGCAGCGTAAGGCCTTTTTCCATATAGGGGGCAATCATCAGCAAGGCCGAAATGTATTGCGAACTGATTTCTCCCGATACCTCCAACTCTCCTCCCTGCAATGCGCTGCCGAAAATACGTAAAGGCGGGAATCCTTCTTTTTCCATATATTCGATGCGAGCGCCCAAGGCATTAAGCGCATCGACAAGGAGTTTGACAGGCCGGTTTTTCATGCGTTCCGTTCCTGTGAGTGTCCATTCTCCAACGATTCTCGACAGATATGCCGTAAGGAAACGCATGGCTGTGCCTGCCGCCCGGACGTCGAAATCGGATTTGTTCGAGTGTAACGCTTCCCGCATCACGTTAGCGTCGTCGCTGTCCGAAAGATTTTGGATATCATACGGACTATCGCACAAGGCATTTAATATCAAGACCCGGTTGCTGATGCTTTTCGAGGCCGGGAGTTGGAGGGTGGCGCGAATTGTTCTGTCGGCTGGGGGTTGTATCCGGTAATTCATTGGGGGAGATGTTATGCTTTCAGTTCAACGATAAATATAACCGGAGCGCCGGAGCGGGAAACATGTTGCACTTCTTCGCCCGACTTGGAAAAACAATACCGGCGACTGTAAACATCCATCGCCTGCCATTCCCGGATGCGACCGGTATGGTAGAAATCATCTTCAAAGCCGGCGTTTAGTTGCCAGGAGCGCAGGGTGGTTCGGTCGAAGCAAAAGATATAGTTTTGCGCAGCGTCTGTTGGGTTGAAAGAAGAAGCCAGCCAGAAACGTTGCCCGAAACGCAGGGGGAAAGCAAGCAGTTGGTCTTTATCGGAAGAAAGTCCGGGGAATATTTGTCCGGAGTTCAGTAGCAAGCTATCCTTCAGGAGATCATCGGGCAGCAAAGACGGCGAACAGGCGTAAATCATACCGGTATCTTCCTCCACGGCAATGTCGATATGTCTCCCGAAAGGCAGGATGGGTTTATTCGGAAGATTGGCGGCGAGCAAGCGGTGTGATTCCATTTCACGGAACGCAATATCGTACTTCACCCATTGTTGTTCTATCAGCCATTCGTTTGTGAGCAAGTCGAAACGCATCCGTTCTTCGGCCGTCCATATACAATCCTGATAAATGGTTACGGCCTGCATACGTTGGATGGGTAAACGGGTTTCCGGTTTTCTTTTTGCTATCAGTTGGCCGCCGAACGTATAATAATAGATGTCGTCCGAATTGCCCAGAACGATTAATTGTTTTCTCAGCGGGTCGATAACATATTCTGCCGCTTTCATGAGGGCGGGGTTGGTAATCCGGCAAATAAATTCTCCGGAGATATGAAACCGGTAAAGGATATCGTTGTTGATGAGGAATAAATTAGTTCCGTCTTGCCGGATACTTCTCAGTTTCCCGGCAAAGGAGTTCGGGGTAGCAGATTGCAAGGGGACGATGGTTACTTTTTCGGCAATATCGGATAAGACGCCTTCGGACAAGCTCGCCTCCGGAGCATTGGCCGTCCATATATCGTACGTCACTTTGGCGTACAGCGCTGCAAACGTTAATAGTAAAAAGAGAAAAGTCCGTTTCATATCGTTGTGTTTGAAGGGCGAAGATACGAGTTTTTTCGATTCGTTACGTTGCCAGGATATAGGCGATGTAATTCGTGTCTTCTGTAACAGGGCAAAGCGAGAGGTAGCCTTTTTGCAATTTCCCGTTTTCGTGTATGGGAGGATATGTTTTTTCCATCCGCCGATGTTGTTCGTATGCACGTCCGGTTTCTTTTTCGTACAGAATATGCAACAGGCCTGTAGCGTTTTTGTCGAAGTAATTTTCAAAGATACGGATAGCCGCCATGCCCATGGTATAGCGCAAATTTATTTCTACGCAGGGGTGAATACGAAAAGATTCATTTTCTTTATATACAAGCATATCCACCCCTATATATCCTGTGTGCCGGATTCCGAAGGTATGGGAAAGCGCGTGGGCGACAGCCTGCCGTATGTTATTCGGCTCTTCTTCCCCGACGCAGGCGGATAGTCTTTCCCGGAGGGCGGATTGCGCCTGGAGTTTATTCCCTTGATATGCTCCCCGGCTATTGGTGTTGAACAGGGATATGCCTTCGTAACGTATATTCCCTTTTCCGTCGGAATAAAATTCTAAAGCAAAGTCTAATTCTTTATCCAATACACGCTCCAGACTTAGGGTCTTTTGTTTCTGAAGTATTCTTTTGATGCGCCTCCTGTCATTATCGTTCAGCCTGTTTCCCTCCAGCCACAACAGACCTCTTCCCGACGAGGAGTAAGGTGTTTTCAATACAAACGAACCGGTATGCCGGTGCAGATACGTTTCTATTTCCTCTGTTTCCGAAAAGAAAACAGGAGCGGTCGGAAAGGTCATCTCAGGAAGCTGCCGTTGTATATCTGTCAGGCATCCGGCTGCTGTTCGGCGGTTTATCAGCCAAGTATATTCATCTTTCCAGGGCGGAATGTTGAGCGGGAGTCCGTACTTTTGTTTCAATTGATTAAACAGATAAATAACCGGGCGCGACATTCCCCAGGGACACACTTCCATCGGTGGAAGGAGGGAAGCTTTCTCTTTTATTTCTTTTCTTGTCAGGGGAAGGGCTACCGGCTGAATCGTCACCGGGAGTTGGGAAAGAAAGGGGTTCAGCGTTTCTTCATCCACAAAGACATAGTCTCCCTTCTCTGCATACCAGGCAGGAAAGAAGGCTAAATCTTTTGTCATTTTCCGAACGTTGGCAGGCGGCGTGTAATGTTCCGATTCTTGCCACACAGCCGCCTCGTTCCCCGGATTAAAATAATGTAATTTGATTGTTATTCCAGATTTTCGTCGATGGCGTCAATTTTTTTAATAATAAGCGCCATCTCTTCCCTTAACTTTTCAATCTTACGTTCCATCTCTTTGATGAGTCCGCTGCCGCCTTTGGAAGAACTGCTAAGGAAGCCGATATTGTTTTCGTAGGTTTGCAATTCGCTTTTCATTCGTTCGTATGTTCTCATCAATTTGTCTCGTTCTCCGTAGAGTTTTCCTTTTCCTTTGTCTCCGCTTGTCATGTCGCTCAGCGTGCTTCGGAAGGTTTGCATTTTGCGGTCGTTCTGGTCTATTTTCAGGCGGTCGAACTGTTTCTCTATCGCTTCGTGATATTCTTTATAGGTTTTGTCTTTTTCCTTGAAAGGTACAAAGCCGACAGCATTCCATTCATTCATATATTCTTTTAGCAGGTTCAGCGCTTTATCGTGTTCCAAAACTTTATCCAAGTCTTTTATTTTTTTTATCAATTCCTTTTTTGCTGCCAGATTGGATTGTTCGGCGCCTCTCTGAGAAGACATATTTTTATTTTTCTGCTCGAAGAAATAGTCGCAAGAGGCGATAAATCGTTTCCACAGAACATCCGAATATCTACGGGGTACTGTGCCGATGCTCTTCCATTCTTTCTGCAAACCTATCAGTTTTTCGGTTGTTTCTCTCCACTCGTCGCTGTTTTTCAATGCCTCTGCTTTTTCGCACAATACTTTCTTCTTCTCAAGGTTTTTCTCCATTTCGTCCTTGATAGTCGTATAAAATTCTCCCTTGTGGGTGAAGTAAGTATCACAAGCCGCACGAAAGCGATCAAAGACCTTGATGTTGTGTTTTCTGGGTGCGTAACCTACTTCTTTCCATTGTTCCTGACAAGCGATTACTTCTTTGGTTTTTTCTTCCCAGTTTTTAAATGTTTTCAGCAGGCTGTAATCAATTTTTTCAATTTGTTCGCAGAGAGCTACTTTGGCTGCCAGGTTTTCCTGTTCCTTCGTTTTCACGGTTTCGAAATATTCCTGATGCCGTTTGTTTATTGCTATGGAAACTGTCTTGAAGCGTGTCCACACGTCTTCTCTTAATTCCCTGGCAACGGGGCCTATTTCGCGCCACTGCTGATGTAGTTTTTGCAATTGATGGAAAGCCGATACGACATCCGGTTCGTGTTCCAGCTTTTCCACGGCTTCGCAAAGAGTGGTTTTTAGCTCCAGATTCTTTTTGAAATCGTAATCACGGAACTGGTTGTTTATCTTTATCAAATCGTAAAAGCGTTCGCTGTAAATCTGATAATTTTTCCACAATTCGTTTGCATGTTCCTGCGGAACCTGTTTGGCTTCTTTCCACCTCTGCTGAATTTCTTTAAATTCATTGTAAAGTTTGTTGAAATCATCCTGACTTTCCGTCAGTTCCTTCATCCGGCTTATCAATTGCAGTTTCAGCGCATAATTGGCGACCTTTCTCTGTTCTTCTACCACGTATAAGGCTGCTCTTTTTTCCTTATACGTATTCAGCAGTTCTTTTATCTTCGCTTCCATTTCGTCTTCAGGGGGAAGGAAATTCTTTTCTTCTCCTCCTGCTTCAAGAAATGCTTTTTTTAGTTCGTCCACGTCCTGTCTGTGAATTTTATAAAATGCCTGCTTAAGAGACTCTACTGCATTACGTGTTGTCTCTACCGAGGCCTTCATTAATTCTGTCAGTTTACCGAGAATTTCTTCCTTTGCCTGTTTATTGTTATTCACAGGCAACGATTCCCCGGAACTGTCGTTCGGCACAGGTTCTTCCGTCACATTTTCCTCGGAACTGTCGTTCGGCACAGGCTCTTCCGTCACATTTTCCTCAACAATGTTTTCCTCCGCCGGAACTTCTTCTTCCGTGGCATTCTCCGAAATGATTTCCGGAGCTTTAGTTTCTTCCAATTTGCCAATTTCCTCTATGGCCAAATTAGTTTCATGAGTGTCCTTCATATTCAATTGCATATTTTAAGAAAAGGATTTGTTATCCTATTCGAATCACAAATTAAACTAATAATTTTGGGATTACGACATTATTAAACTGTTTTTTTATTACTTACTCCTAAATCTGTGACAAATGTGTTTTAATATGGAGTGTTTATATACGAATCTTCCTACATATTATCAATGTCTTTACATCGCCGTACACGGTGGTGGCAAACAGATAGAACTCGCCGCCATCGGCAATTTGGGTGCGCCGCCTTAAGACTTCCGGACTCAGGGGGAAATTCCGTGTAGCGATATGAGCCTTTGGAAGAGATTTGCGCAAAGTCGCACAGCATTTACTGCCGAATGGTAAAGTATATTCTACTTTGAATCGCCTGCCGGGAAAGTCTTCCTGCAAATGGCACGATGTATAAAGATGGCTGTTTACATGCAATTTTTTTACTCCCTGACGAGTAATCGTTTTAAAAGCTCCGGCTTTCAGTATGGAAGCATTTGGCTCGTACAGGTAGGTTTGCAGGCTGTCTGCCCAATCGGTGGGAAAATCTTTTTCTTCCTGCATGTTGAAGGAAAAGGATTCTTCCTTCTCTCCCGTAAAATGGATGCAATGCACGGGAAGTGGCCCGGCGAAAGGTTCTCGTTCTACAACAAACAACAGTTCTTTGCAATCGTTCCGAATCGAAAGTACATGTATTTCCGTTGTTCCGGGAAGCAAGGATAACGTTTGTCGTAAATCGGCCATAGGCGATAGTTTGGCTATTACTCTGGGCGCTCGTTGCAACAAGGAGGGTAAGAGTAGCGTTAAATCGGGTTCGCATTCCCGAAGGGCGAAAAGGCGTTTGCCTCCCCTACTTCTTCGGGCCGGATCAATATAGAAAACATCAATGGATGGGGGCAAATCGGGGAGTAATGCCGCTGCATCGCCTTCCTGTACATTTATATTCCCGGCTCCAAGTTGTGCAAAATTTTGGCGCGCTGCATCACAGTATTTCCCTAAACGTTCGATATACGTAACTTTCTTTACTTTACGCGAAAAGAAAAAACTGTCTATTCCCAAACCTCCGGTCAGGTCGCATACATGTTCGGATTCGTTTACCAAGCGTTGTTTATAGACGGCGGTCTGCTCCGAAGAACATTGCTCTGCGGCTATGGCGGCAGGGAATATCAGATTGTCGTTGTTATGCCAGGAAGGGAGTTTGTCTCGTATTTGCCGGCGGGCGGAGATTTGTTCAACGGCAAAAGGCACATCTATTCCCGGATACCGGGAAGCGCTCAACAGCAATCGGTTTAAATCATCTCCGGCGTGTTCGTTGATGAAGTGTTTCATAGAGCAAGAAAAAGAGGTTGTCTTTGCAGACAACCTCTCCGGAAAATTTTATAATAATGAAACACTCTATTTTAATAGAGATGCAAATTGAGAATTTGTAGCATATTTGGCAAATTCCAAATCGGCTGCAGCTTCTTTTACATAAGTTCTATCTTTCGCTATGGCTGCTTTCAGATTGTCTATCACTCCGTTTGTATTGTTGGTGCGTGCAGCTACGATAGCTTTCAGGTAATCGGTCGTTGCATCGGCATTGGGCACGGCAGTCAGAGTTTGCTGAGCTTTGCTGTAATCGTTAGTCAGAATCTGAGCCAAAGCAGCATTGTTGCTCTTAATGTTTCCAAACGAACTTACGGCTTTTGCATATTCGCCTTGTTGCAGGTAGAGTACTCCTAAAGCTTCGCTCAATTCAGCTACGCCGGCTGCGCTACCAAACAATTGCTGCGCTTTGTTTTTGTCGCCTTTGGTCAGGGCTATCAGACCTAAGTTCAGGTTGGATTCGCTGTTTGTTTTTACCGAATTGGCTTTATTGAACAGTTCTTCGGCCTTGGCAAGGTCGCCGGCACGGAAACGGGTGATACCAAGATTGTTCCATGTACGGTAATCGTTAGGATATTGCTGACCGGCTTTGGTGTAGATCGCTTCCTTTTCGGCTGCATTGTTTGTTAATGTAGCGGCATACAGGATTTCTTCTACACTCAGCGCGCTGGGATTGCTCTTGGCTAAAGCGCTGATTTCGTCGTCGGATTTACCGATGATTTCGATATTAGCCGTCAAACGTGAACGACGTAACTGGGGAAGAATTTCTTCGGCCAATACGCCGAAAACAGAAGATATATTCTTGATTTCCTGTTCACGTTGTTCCGGATCTTTGTACATCGAAAGCACACGCAATACCAAGTCTTTGTCCTGAATAGAGGATTTGGAGACCAATTCCTGAAATCCTTCCCAGTCCTGAGCGGTATAATGGGCATCTACGGGAACGTCTATTTTGGCTTTTTTCAGTTCTTTCCCCAGATAAGACGAGGTTGCGTTTTCGCGTTTTTCCGCCAAACCGGTATTCAATTTCACACCGCCATCGGGAGAAGCATATGCAGATACTTCTACGGCTACATTCTGATTCGGGGCGTCGTTGGCTTTCTTTATCAACTCCTTCCAGTCTGCTACTTCCTGTTTGGACAACTCCTTCGAGCGAAGTTCTGCCTGCTGGATAAGGAACATGATGTTTGCATTGTGGGCTTCCTTAATAATGCGTTGGAATTTGTCGGCGCCAATAGCCGGATTTGCCGTAGCTGCATTGGCCATTTCGGAGGTAGCAACCACTCCGTCGCCTATCTTAAGGTCGGGAAGTTGCACTGTCTTGTTTTTGATCTTTGCATCGAATGTAAGATACAATTCGGATTTTTTCATCTCCGGCTTGTAGTTGAAGGAAGATTTGAGGGTTACGTTCCCTCCGGCCTTCTGGGGTATCACTTGGTTATTACCTTTCACTTTCTCCCCTTGGAAAGTGTATGCTGTTCCCCAGGCTTCACCACCCTGATAACGAAGAACCGGGGTGATTGTTACCACTGCATTTTTGTTGAACCATTTTTCGGGAAAAGTTGCGTCGATTGTTACCGGAACTTTACCTCCGATAGCTTCGAGCGGCTGTGGTTCTGCTTTTACGTATTTTTCCGCCAACGGATTCAACTTGCCGGAACAAGAAGAAAAGGTTACGATTGCTGCCAACATAAGGAGAGGCAAGACATACTTTTTGCTCATTTTGATGTAATTTTAAAATGTTATTATACTTGTATTATTTTAGTTAGCACAGGTGCTGAGTTCTCGTCACATCCGTTTGCAAAACTAAACCATTTTTTTATTCTATACACAAAGGATGCGATTTTTTCTTTTCAATTAATACTTATTAATGAATATCTGCCACATTTTACATTCTGTAATACCCAAACCAATGTCCTCCGAAAACAAAAATGGAAAACAAAAATTAAAAATGTACTTTTTGTGTATGTAAAAGGTTGTCGCCTTCCATGTGTATTACATAGATTCCCGGCGGAAATCCGGAAACGGACAGAGTTGCCTCGATGCCGTTCATGGTTTTCTCCCGAAGAAGTTGCCCGGTCGTTGAATACAGTCTGCATGTAGCCTTTTGCGATTCGGGGAGTAATAGATGAACCGTATGGCGAGGAACATCAACCCATATCCTAACGGAAGTGTTCTGCCTATCAACAATATGGTTGGAAACGTCGTTTGTGTAATGCACCACCGGATCGATAAACAGCGAGCTGCTGAAGGGCATGAGCGGGTGGGAGGAGCTTCTGAACCATTCATTTCCGTTTCTCGCCCAGGCGGTATTGCGGGTGGTTTGTCCTTTGGGCAGGTTGTATACGGCAAAGGAGGATTCGGCAGAGGTGTTTATTTTGTAGCCTACATAAAAAACGTCGGACACTTCTACGGGTACAGGGAATGTAACGAAGGATTCCTGTTCTCTGTTGAGTTTTTTCTCTGTCGTAATGAATGTACTGTCTACAAAGGATAGCTCCGTATATGCGGGATGGAAAAGTTCGGTATGAAGAAGTGTCTGGGGGTTATCCTTCCCTTGATATACACGAATTTCTACATGAAAGTTCTTATCGGCAGAAGTGATGGATGGCGTGACTAAATAAACGCCATCGATCCATGCCTTTCCATTTATCCGGTATTCCTCGGCATATTCGGTAGTCTTTAAAGAATTAATGCCGAACAAATAGCCGGTGGCAGGAGACGGAAGTTCCGAAATCCGGATGCTGTCTTGCAACTTCATGCCGGAAATATTACTGAGCCGGTAACAAGGACGGTCGGCATAAGGATCCAAGCCGTCTATACCGGGCCGGTCGCTACCGGATGGATTCAGCCAATGCTTCAACTGCTCGGTAGCATTGGCAGATGAATCCCAGGCTTTGGAGATGGCGTAATAGTAGTCGTCGATGGGATAATTGCAGGTAGAACGTCCTCCGGACAGAAGGCCCATCAGGCGGTTGGAAGAATTGAACAAAGGAGAACCGGACGAACCCTCGGCTGTACTTCCTACATTCCACCGGCCTATATTCCAGTGGGCATTTCGGTAAAATTCCATTTCTTTGATGTCGAATGTTTTCAGCGACAAATTATCTTCGGATACATTGATGCGTTTTACCGAAGCCGCGGGGTGGTGTATCCCGATGTACGGGGGAGTAGTTCCATTGTCTTCTATCGTCCAACCGGCATAATAGGGCTGATAATAAGCCGGAGGAGCTTCTCCCAATTCCAACAGCGCCATATCTATTTTTTCGTTTGCCGCCCGGTAAATGGCAGATGCTACCGACATTTCTTCCGTGCCGCGTCTTACGGTATCGCAGGTTGGACTGGTATAGTTGAAGAAGCAGACAACCCGTCCCGCCACCGCTTCGTAGTCGGGGTTTTTTACTCTGAAATCATTATTGAGGCAATGAGAGGCCGTTATCAGATAAGGTTTCCCATCGTTCTGCGTATTATTGACCATCACTCCCGTACAAGACGTTATTCCGTCGATAATCAACAGTACGGCGCTTCGGCTTACAAGGGCGTATTCCTTCTCATCGTCAAAACAAACGGGCGACGGCATACAGTTGTATTCGCTTCTATCGTCGGCCGGTTCGTATCCCATCAGATTGCGGTATCCGTGATTTACTTCTCCTACGGTCAGCCTGCCCGGAAAAGCGGCCCGGGCCGGTTCCTGATATTCTATAATCAATTCGTCTCCCCGTACGGGAGAGACCGGTAATATGCCCAGTGTAGAATTGTTCTGATGGTTGAAAGCGCCTAATATCTGCGTGCGGGACGAATTATAGAGAAACACCTGGGCGCCTTCGGGCAGATCGTATTCGGTGAACAAGACATTGATGGAAAGGGCGCCTTTGGAGCGGATTCCCAGCATCCATACACGTGTTCCGTCTGACAGGGTAAAAGAAGTTCCGGAATTGGCGCGGTTCAGTTCCGTCATGAATTTGTAGGCAAACGGGTATCCTCCCCGCAGGTCATTCTGATGTAAGGAATCTATCCGGAGCGCTTCTGCCGCGTTGAAAGGGGGCATTTCTTCAAAAAAAATATTTTGAGCGCTTTTAGTCGGAACAACCGATAGCGGTCTGCCTCCATGGCTCACTTGCGCATGTATATTTGCAACGGAAAAAACGATCCCCAAGAGATATAGTAGACTGTATTTTTTCATATTCTCACTGTTTTATCGAACGAGAAAGATATTTACCGACAAAATAAAACATTTTCTACCATATCGCCGAACATTTTGTCCGTAAGATTTTTTTTGATTGGATTAGAACGTCCGGATACGAATCGTTTATTTCCGGCAAGGGCGATGTCACCTCTCTTTCTGCATTTTGTCACAACTATCCATTTGTCAGATTTGGTAACGAAAAAAACCGTTTTTTCAGCTAACAACCCTCCACAAATCTTCAAAAATGCCCGGATTTCATGGTTTGAAAAATACAAAATGCTGTATTTATTGGAGCGTAATCATCTTTAAGGAGTATAGATATACGCAGAAACAATAATGAGACATATATTCAGGTATAAACGCAGCAATATGACATTTTCCTTAATTACACTCAAAAGCCCGTTTGTATTCATAAAAAATGTTACTTATGGGTGAAATTTTTATAATTCGCATTGTCTTTAAGTTTTCATAAGC
>JAISZY010000066.1 GCA_031284375.1 Tannerellaceae bacterium
AAAAACCGTAATCTTTATGTCGCTTGAATTTTTTCATGTCAAATGTACGAAAATATATAATAATATCCTACTGTTCAACAATATATTTATTATCCTTAATGAGATACTGAGTTTTTAGAAGTGCCCATCAGTCAGTCGTTGTGTATTGGGAGAAGAAGCCAACCTTGTGTCCGCTGCCTTCAACGCTTACGAAAAACGGATAAAATCCTTGCCATTTCTCCTGCCCACAATACCAACGAAGTGGAGCCGATGATGATTCCCCAATCCGAAAGGTGCAACGGAACGACTTGAAACATTTCGCCGCCTATGGTTACAATGAGCCATTGGCCGAGAAGAATGACGGCCGCAATGGAGAGGAATCCTCCGCATTTGCTTAGTATGGCAAATGCCGACTTTCCGGACATGAACGCTTTGGCGTTAAACATGTTCCAGAATTGAAGCATGACGAAAGTTGTGAAGAACAGGGAGAGTTCGTAAGGGGTGAGTCCGTTGCCTCGGTCGAAATTAAAGAAATTGACGGCAAAATCTCTCAGGCTGAAACGGCTTAACGACGTAATATCGGCATGTTTAAAATACTGTATCAGACCAAACAATAGAATAACGAAAAGCAAACCGACACCCAGAATGTTTCTCGCCATTGCCCGGTTGATGATATGATCGGTCGTTTTGCGGGGCTTGTCCTGCATCACCTTTTCGTTGGGCGGCAATGAAGCCAGGGCTAAGGCGGCAAAAGTGTCCATGATGAGGTTTACCCACAGCATCTGCGTGACGGTGAGAGGCGATTCCGTTCCCAGAAAGGCGCCGATTAGTACGATAAGGCAAGCGGCTACGTTGATTGTCATCTGAAAAAGGATAAAGCGTTGGATATTCTGATACAACGAACGTCCCCACATCACGGCTCGCGAAATACTGCCGAACGAGTTGTCCAGAATCGTAATGTCGCCGGCTTCTTTGGCAACGGACGTTCCGTCTCCCATCGAGAGGCCAACTTGTGCTGCGTTCAGGGCCGGGGCATCGTTCGTACCGTCGCCGGTAACGGCCACTACTTGATTACGGGCTTGCAGCAACTCCACCAATCGTTGTTTATCCATTGGGCGGGCACGGGAGAGGATTTTCAGATCCAACACTTTTTCCGATAATACTTCGTCGGGCATGGCCGCAAATTCGGTTCCGGTAAGATGATGAGATGCATCTTCGTTCTCGCTCCAAAGCCCGATTTGACGACCTATTTCTTTGGCCGTTCCGGGTGTATCTCCCGTCACAATTTTTACGTTGATTCCTGCCTTTAAACAGTTCTGCACAGCTTCCGGCGCTTCGGCCCGCACGGGGTCGGAAATAGCAACCATCCCCAAAAACGTCAAGTCCATGTTTTGCAATTTCCCTTCGTGGAAGTAATCTTTCCCCTCTTCTACAATTTGCCAGGCAAAGCCCAAGGTACGCATCGCCTTATTTTGATATTCGTACAATTGTGCATGAATATCATCTTTCGATACGGGGGTTGTATAACACAAATCCAGCACAATTTCCGGGGCGCCTTTCACGTAAAGCACCTTTTGGTTCAGTAAGGGCGAGTTCACGATGGTCGCCATGTATTTGCGCTCGGTAGAAAAAGTAAGTTGTTCTACAATTTCCGCATTTTCGCGCAAAGGCAGGTAATTGATGTGATTGTCGTGCAGCCAGAGCAGCAAAGCGCCTTCGGTAGGGTTTCCCAGAGCTTTGACTTTGGAAGGATCCGAAAAATCAAGATAAGCCGTAGAATTGACCGCGATACCTTCTTTTATTATATCCGTGATGGTGGTGTGGCCATAGAATTTTGTTTCATATATTTTCATCTGGTTTTGTGTGAGCGTTCCGGTTTTGTCGGTGCAAATCACGGTAGTAGCTCCCATGGTTTCGCAAGCATGCATTTTGCGGACAAGGTTGTTGGTAGACAACATCCGCTTCATGCTTAAGGCCAGGCTCAAGGTAACGCTCATAGGCAATCCTTCGGGCACGGCGACTACAATCACCGTTACGGCAATCATCACCGTATTCAAGATATATCCGCCAAACTGTATCCAATCGCCTACGTAAAGACTGCCCGCCGTTACGAAATAGCTGATTACACGTCCCAGTACAATAAAGCAGGCAATGGCATAACTTGTTTTGGTAATCAAATCGGCTAATTTATCCAATTGCCGGTTCAAGGGAGTTTCCACGCTGCTGTCGATTTGTGCGCCTTCGTATACTTTCCCATATTCGGTAGCATCGCCAACGTTCAAAACCCTCATAATGCCATGTCCGTCAACGACGGTTGTTCCCTTCAGCGCATGATTGGAAGGATAAGTTGCATCTATGGCAAAATCGGCGGGATGGGTTGTTTTTTTTATGACGGGTTCGCCGGTCAGCGTCGATTCATTGATTTGCAGAGAAACGGCTTCTAAGAGTTCACCGTCGGCCGGGATTTCTTCGCCGGTTTCCAGTATCACGATATCGTCTACAACAACGTCTTTTTTAGGAATCTGACAAATGTTTCCGTTTCGGACGACCTTCACCGGCGTATCGTCGTTCACTTTATTGAGTACCTCGAATTTTTTGTTAGCGCTCAATTCAAAGCAAAAGCCTACAACGGTGGCTAAAAGTACTGCAATCAGAATCCCCGCCGGTTCGAGGAATACGGTCAGCGTATGATTATGCCCGGATAAAAATTCATAACAGGCAACTCCGACAGACAAGGTTAGAGCAACCAATAGGATAATAATAATCGGGTCGGTAAATTTCTCTAAGAATTGCGTCCATAAGGATTCTTTTTCGGGTGGAGTGAGAACATTTTCCCCATGCCGTTTGCGGCTCTCGACGACCTGTTCGTCGGTTAAGCCGGTGTAGTGGTGTTTGTGTTGCATAAATTTGTTAATTGATTTAAATTTCTGAGATACTTCGAAAATTTGAAATAATCGTTGCCGATAGACTTATAGTAAAGATTCCGGATAAATTGGATGTCCTGTTTTTCGATAAAACGATCGAATAAGTGATCCTGACTATTTAATATCAACTTAACAACACGTGTATTAAAGTGGAATTGTTCGTTTTTGATAAGGGTGTCGATTTCATCCAAACTTTTCACATAAGCATAATTTAATCTGTTTTCAATATTGGGAGGAATAGATTTATCTATCAATTCGGCAAAGTACAACATATAGCACGTATTGGACAAATCATATTGGTTCAACATGTTAAGAATAATCCATTCGTGTGTTCCGGTGATTTTAATATCGTCGAGAAACACCAACTGTTTACCTTTCAGAAACTCTTTGTCTATGTAAAACGTATCTCCTCTGATTAAGTTGTATCGTTGTTCCGCAGACATTTCTCCATAATCTTCTCTATAGGAAACGGTTCTGTATATTTTCGCTTCTTCTACAACAGGGTAGCCCTTATCGAATAAATAGCCGTTTAACTTATCCACAAAATAGTTTTTCATGTAAAATGAAGCCGTGGGAATGTGTGAGTATGCACTCGAAAGGACAACGATCGGTTCTCCTCTGTAATGGTGGGAAAAGCAATGAGTTGTAAAACTGTCTGCCAATGCATAACCATATTGTTGGGCAATGTTTTCCGCTCCGTGTTTGAATTTTGAATATTCTTCGGGAATAAAGCTAAATTCGTGCGGCGAACAGATCTCGTGTAGCGAAAACCGGATGATGGTTCCGTCATAATTCTGCTTTGATGTCATCTAATAAATAATTTGTGTTTTTTATCAATAATGCTTTAAAACCAAAATCAACAGCTCCCTCATAATCTGTTTTCAAATTATCCCCAACGTGCAGTATGCAAGCTTTCGGGAGTTGTAAACGGTTGTATACTTCTTGGAAGAATTGCATAGAAGGTTTAGAAGTTTTTACTTCATCCGAAAAAATAAGAAATGAGAAGTATTGAATAATATCCAACTCTGTCAATACATTTCTTAATATCTTACCTTCTACGAATCCGGTATTACTGCTTAGACTAAGTGTTATACCATCTGAGCGCAGACTACTAAGCATGTGGGGAATATCGTTATTTAGCAAGACGGGCATGAAATTCATCAACATCTCATTTGACCTGTTCATCAAAGTTTCAGCGTCATTCATAGTAGGTTCATGAGACTTGATACTCACTTTTTGAAGTAGCCGCAGGTACATTGCCTTAGCTGGAATTTTTGTACCACACATCTCGTTGTAGCGGTCAAAGATTTTATCCTGCTCTTTTATCAATTGCTCAATCTTCAAAATATCTCCATCTCCGCAGCCACACATTTCGACCATGATTTCCGCTCTTTTTCTCTTGAAAAGAGGATGTGAACGGATGAGTGTTAGCCACAAATCGAATGAAATATGTTTTATCATTTGTTCGAAACTAATTGTACGATGATTAGCCGTCCACCTTCTTCTTTCGACAGAAGGATTTGCTTGCCTTCCAGCAGTTCTACCGCCTGATTGAACGATATTTTTTTCCCTTCGGTTTTATCTTCCAAATCGTTTAACCGTAGATTAACCAACAGCCATTTATTATTGTGGAAAACAAAATAACCTACCGGTTTTTTCTGTTCATCCGTCAGGCGTTCGTTGGCCGAGATATTCCTGTTTACATGCCATTGGTATAGGTATTGATTATGGTATACCATCAGCCGGTAATCATCGGATGTAAAAGCGCCAGCCTTTCGGGATGAGTAAAGATTCAATATCGGCAAGACGCCTTTGTATTCTGTTCCGCAAAACGGACATTTCGGTTTTGTGGTATTATCGAAGACAAACCATTTGTGCCAGCATTTGGGGTTCTGACAAGGCTGCATCAAATCAATTGTTTTCAGTAGAGCATCTTCCCATTCGCCTGCTGTTGGTCGCATGAACGGATTGTGTAAACTGTCAACAAACGCCCTGTTGAACATTTTTTTGAGATACGGCCCACAGACGGAATACGGAATTTTGCTTGGATCGCCTTGCGGC
>JAISZY010000182.1 GCA_031284375.1 Tannerellaceae bacterium
CAGATACAGTTCCTTGTCGGTTTGGAGGCGGAGGCGTTCGCGAAAAGGCTCTTCCGTTTGCGCGAAAGTTTGCGCGAAGGATGCCGATATGGCGCAACATATCAGCCAAAGGGACAGGAGCGGGCGGGGGGATATACGGTTTTTCATCGTCGTCTTTCTTATAAATGATCAGTTGGCCAGAATGGGGGTTTGTTCTTTGTGCCTCGCAGGGTACAGTCTAAGCATTTGCGGGGAGCTATCGTGAGAACGGAGCCTGTTACTATACCCAGCTCTGGATCCACGCTATCACTTTCTCCAAAAAGGTGGATGGAAAAATTATCCCAATCGGACGAATAATCAAAAATCATCAGGTAGCATCGTTCGTCCGAAGGCTCGTACAAGCCTTCCGATTCCGGGATATAGCGTTCGGCCCGGGTGGGTACGGATACTTCTACATAGCCTATGACGGGGAGCGACGGTTCGTCCAAACATTGGATATTGCCTTGCATCTCGGCAGGTATATGGGAAAAGACGCCGCTCGTCTGCGTCATGTTCTTGCTCTGACCGGCGTAGTAGAGGTAAGCTTCTTCGCGTACCTGATATTGGGCGACGGATACGTAATAAAGGATGGACAGCTTATCGCCCGACGGGTCTATCTCTATTAATGTATGGTTGGCGATTACGTTGCCGGAGAGTTTTTCCGACGAGCCGGTCAGATACAGCCTCGTGCTGTCTGCTCCCCAGCAGTAGTACGTATTGCGCGGGGTATTCATCTGATAGGAGATGTAATAAGGGCCGAAGGGATTGAAGCCGTAGTAGCCTGCTTGGGCGAAAAGTTCCGCCTTTAGTTCCCAATGTTCCTTGCATATCCAGCGATAATAAGACGGCTGCTCGTTGGCGTCGTGCGTTGAAACGGTGATGTACACCGGCGCTCCATAGCCTCGTTTCGCGTACGAAAGGCTGTCTATGGCCGGAGTGTACAGGGGAGCGAGGAAGGTGGAGGCGTATGTCTTACCGTCGAGGGTAATATGCAGGCGGTATTGAAGCGAGGGATTCAGGGCGCCGGTTTCGATTTCATACCGCCCCTGGGCGGTATAGCGAGCGTTGGAAGTGCGGCTACCGTCGCTACATTCTACAAAGAGGATGGCGTTGTTTACTTCTTCCGTCTCGTTCAGGTCGGCGTTCATATCCACGCTCCGGCTCAGGTAGACGACCGTCGTATCGTTGGTAATGATGCCGTCTACGGCTAATATCCCGCTTAAAGATTTCGCGCCCTCCGCCTGGTATGCGTCGATGCAGGAAGTGAAGGGCAGGAGAAGAAAGGGAAGGAACATACAGTTGTGTTTCGACATATAGCAATCGGTTCTTAATTAGAATTTAATATTATACGAAATATAGGGGATGGGCATCCCGAAGATAGCCAGGCGATAGCCCTGCAACTCTCCTTCTTGGGCGACGTAATAGACCGAGTAGGCGTTTTTGCGGCCCGTCAGGTTATAGACGCCAAGGGAGAAGGAACTGTGGGTGAGGAGGGTGAGGTGATGACTCGGCTCGATATTGATAGACAAATCTACGCGGAAGAAGTCGGGGATGCGGTACTGATTTCGCTCGGAATAATACACATACTCGCCTCCGGCTATCCGGTACTTGGAAACGGGCAGGGTGACGGGGCGGCCGGTACTGTAATCGCAATTCAACGAAACGCTGAAGCGATGGGTAAACCGATAGTTGCCGGCCAACTTGAAGTCGTGCGGCTTGTCGAAATCGGCCGGATACCATTGCCCGTTGTTTACCGGGTCGGCGATAGCGGGGTCGGACTGCCTCAGCTCGGTGCGCGCGTAGGTATAGCTTACCCAGCCGTTTAGTTTGCCCTGCGTTTTGCGCGCCATGAGTTCCACGCCGTAGGCTCGCCCTTGTACGGGGAGTACTTCTCGCTCTATATGCGGATTCATTTGCAGTTCGGCGCCTTTGCGATAGTCGAGGTAGTCGCTCATGGTTTTGTAGTAGACCTCGAGGGAGGTCTCTATCGTGTGGCCGGCAAAGTTCCGGTAGATTCCGGCGGCTATCTGCCCACCGCTTTGGGGGCGGATATGGGCATCGCTCAGCTTCCAGGTGTCGGTGGGCGACATGACGGTGGTGTTGGACAATTTGTGGATATATTGCCGCATGGTGTTGATGCCGGCTTTGACCGACCAATCTTCCGCAAAGGCGTATCGGGCGGACAGGCGGTATTCCGGCCCCTGGTAGGTTCGGAATTTGTCTGTGTTCGTATCCGTATTTGCAGGAATGCCGCTCCCATTATTGGCCGACCGGGTTGAAACTTGCGTCTCACCGGGTGAAACGCGTGTTTGACCCGGGTCAAACGCGTGTTCGACCGGGTAAAACGCGTGTTTGACCTGGGTCGAATACACATTATTCTCCTCACCAAGTCCCGGAACGCCGAAGAGGGAATAACGCAGGCCTATATTCAAAGAAAAACTGGGGCTGACGTCCCACCGGTCTCCTGCATAGACGGCTGTTTCGATGGCCGTCTCGCGTTGCAAGCGGTTGGGCGTTACGAAAGATTCCGCGCCTTCGGGCAGGTAAGCTCCGGGGTTGAGGTTGTAATAGAGGGCGCTAAGTCCGAAATCGAAGGTGTGGTTGTCGTGTGCATACCAACTGAGATCCGCCTTCCCGAAACCTTGCTCTATGCCGAAGGAGTAGCGATAGGCCTCGGAAGGATTGTCGGCGTTTTGGGTATGGAAGTCGTAATGGTCGTATCCGGCCGTAAAGACCCCTGTTAGTTTATGGCCGAAGATATGCCGCCACTTCAGGGAGGCGTTGGCATTGCGGTAGGCATATTTCTCGTAGGCGTCAAACTGAAAACGGTCGCGGCTGAGGTATCCGTTCAGAGAGACGTTGTTTCGTTCGTCGAAGCGGTGAGAGAGGCTGAGGTTTGCATCGTAAAAGCCGGCTGTTCCGGCGCTGTATCCGCTGTTTTCGGGGAGGCTCTTCAGTATCCAGTCCGAATAGGTGGTACGGAAGCCGGCCAGGACGGACGTATTTTCTCCCCCCAAAGGCCCTTCGAGCGTAAGGCGGCTGGTAAGCAAACCTAAGCTGGCGGAGCCTTGAAACTTCTGTTTGTTTCCCTCCCGGCTTCCCACCTCAAGTACCGAGGAGATGCGTCCGCCGTACTGTGGGGGGACGCTGCTTTTGTAGAGTTCCATATCCTGTATCACATCGGGATTGAAGGCGGAGAAAAAGCCAAACAGATGGGTGGGATTGTACACGGTTCCACCGTTGAAAAGGATTAAGTTCTGGTCGGTCGCCCCGCCTCGCACGTTAAAGCCGCCGGAGGCCTCGCCTACCGATTTGACGCCGGGCAGGGAGAGAACTACCTTCAGGATATCCACTTCGCCAAAGGCCGTGGGGATGTTTTTCATGTCTTTTATCGCCAAACGTTCTACGCCGATGGTGGCGGTGCGTATCCGTTCGAGGCGTTGGGAAGATATGGTTATTTCGTCGATGGCATACGACTGCTCGTCCAACTCAATGTCCAACCTTCCCGGCGAATAGACCTGCAACAAACGGCGGGCATCTTTCATGCCTACCGCCCGGATGTTCAGCTCGCACCGGCCGGCGGGGAGGTCGAGGGAATAAAAACCTGCGGAATCGGTGGTCGTTCCCGTCATCGTCTCCTGAATAAAGAGGGCTACGCCCGATACCGGTTCTCCCGACCGGAAGTCGGTTACGATGCCATTTACTCTCGCTTTCCCTGTCGTCGCGGCGGCAGTGGCGGAGCCTATTTCGTAGACGATATTTTCGGACGAAGCCTTCCGTCCCGCTCTTCCGTTGGCCGTCGGAAGTCTGGAGGGGGCGATGGCTGCGGCCTCGGCATCTTGCACGGTTCCGTAGTAGTTGGGTGGGAGAGCGGTGACGAGTTCCCAGTCTTTCGCCACAAAGAGGGCATCGCCGAAGGCCGACACCTTCAGTCCGGCGGGCAGGAGAGCTTTTCGGAGAACGTCCTCCGCTCCTTCGTCGGCAGATGCTACCGAAACAATCACCGAGTCCGTATCCGTCGGACGGCAGTAGATACGATACGACGTAAGGCGTTCTATTGCCCGGAAAAGTTCTTCGGCAGAAACATTTTCGAGCCTGAGCGTCACGTTCTCCTGCGCCCGGACGGCGGCGAAGCTTGTCAGGCAGACAAACATCAGAATCAATGGGGTTCTCATAAGCCGGCGTTCCATTGTTCGTACCGTTTCACGACAGCCACAAGGGCCTCCTCGGCGTTTCGCCTGAAATTCAGTCTGTGTTCGCCGATATAGCGGCTCAGTTCTTTCCTGTGCGAGGGAAAGAGTTTCAATACGGAGCCTTTACTCTTCACGGCATGATACACGCTGTCTTTCAGAATATAATACTTGGTTGAGCATCTAAACCATCCGGTTACGACTCCATCCCTTGAGGTCTCCCGCATCGAGCAGACCGGGCGCGAAAGAACCCTGCACCCGCCATCATGCAACAGCAGATAATAGCCGGCGGGAGGACTGTCTTTCAAGCTGTCGGGATAGAAATAAAAGACATGATACCCATGCAGCTTCGCATAATCGACCTGCTCCGGCGGCAGGATTACTTCGTACAATTCCCCCGGCGGCGAGACTAACAACCGGCCATGATACACATCCAAACGCATCCGGATACCGGGATAGCACGTTCCGCCGTAAGACAGGGCGCCTTCCGTAAACTCCGGTCGTTGCAAATAAGGATAATTCTCCATATAAGCAGGATAAGGCAAGGGGATTTTCCCCGTATACAAAGGCGAATGTTTTCCTTCCATCGCTAAGTAACGTGTAATTAGGGTGTCGCTTTGCGCGAACGATGCGCTTGTGGCCAGAAACAAATAAAGACATACGATATAGTTTTTCATAACAAAAAAATTAAAATGTTAAAGACAAGTTGTTCCATCCTCCCCCGGAGGGTGAAGCAATCCCGCTTATCGCAGGACTACTTCACTTCGTTCATAAATTACTGATTTCCAAACTTTCGGTTGCTTTGCGGTACATGATTGCCGGCTTTTGTCCGAAAGACCGGCGAGGGGTTCGCCTCAGTCGTTTGCCGCAAAGTATAGTTCGCCAAAAAATTCGGGACGATGGAAGTCCGGTTTAGGGGTTGATATCGGGTTCCAGCTCACAAAATGAGGCGAATTTGTATCATCTGCACATTTAAAAAAGTTTCCAAGAATCTTCTTCGGCATATAATGAGGGTCTAATCCCATGAGATGAAGGGGAATGGCGACGACCAATTCCCACTCATGCACGCCTCTTTTCTCCTGAAAGGGTTTTCGTTCCAGGTTAGTATATCGGCGAATGGATTTATATTCTTCTTCCGAGAGAGCGGTTTGGATTTCGCGTGATTTATGACGTGCGGCATCGCAGGCGCCGATGCAATTAAATTCGAAATTCATATATATATCTTCGCCTGTTTTCTTCATAAAAAATTCCACACAACTGTCTTTGTGCACAGGCGAGTTGTCTTCGGAATAAACGGCTTTCAGCGAGTTGCCTTTTACAAAATAACGGATGTACAGATAACGGTCGCTACGGGCAATGTCGAATGCCACAATAGGTTTATAGCTGTATTCCGCCCAATTCACAACATCAATATATGCTCTTTGCGACTTGTTTTCGAGCAAAAAACCGACAGATGATAAATCCAATACATCAAGAGCCGGCAGATAGGGGATTTCGAGATTTTTCATACTATTCCGATTATTATTAATTATCAACGTTCTGAATTCTTTAAAAGATACCCCCACCGATATAATGCCTATCAATGAGAGCACAAGTATAATAGTACCAACTATCTTATTTAGTACCCAGATATTACGAATGTTGAACCATTTTTTCATTTTAAAAATAATGTATGTAATGCTAAACCACCATAGAACAGCCCCCAATCCGATACATGTTACACCTGCTATTAACATCCACACGGAGTATTCCGGCAACACAAATCCAAACCGGGCAAACAAGCCTATATATAGTAAAACAATTAAAACGTTGCTAAAAGTAAGTAAAAAACCGGTCACACAATCGTGCGTATAGGAAATTTTTCTCTCTCTTTGTTTTTTTAACTTTTTAACCGGGTTACTACGATAAATATAGCAGCCGAAGAGGCCTAAAACAAGACTGCCTCCCAATTGCAAAACATGGTGGTTTGCTTCTACAAAACCGATTACAACACCCATCCCCAGGCAGGTGATAGCTGCATAGATCATATCGGAAAGCATCGCTCCCATACCGGTAAAAAAACCATACCAACGTCCTTTGCTGAGTGTTCTTTGTATGCATAATATCCCTACCGGGCCCATCGGAGCCGATACCAAAATACCAATGGCAAGTCCCTTGACAACCAGTTCCAGCATTTAGAATATTTCTTGTAATTACTTGTATGCAAATATACAATCTTTCCCGATTTATCCTATAACATATCCTGTATCTATCGTCTCCCACCCTTTAATCTGAATGGTAGTGCTCCCGTTTGTATAATCCAATGACATTTCTATCTCAAAATAATCTTCTATGTCCAGATCTTTCGTTTTAGATACCGATAGCAATATTTCCGTCAAGTCAGCGCTGAATAGTTCTTCTTCTTCTTTGCCTATCGGACGATAAGTAAAGATTAATTTCGACCGGGTAGAACCGTCTTTCAATTCACGCATAGTTACAAAGTCGAACAAGAGTTGTTTTTCTTCATTGACGGACGTTTGCGGTACATACCACAACGATTCATTACCGGCTATAGAGTTGTCGAATTTATAATCTCCGTTTACCGAGATAATACGACAATCGAATTGATTCCCGGCTATTTCCTGAGGAGGTAATTGCTTCGTAATGATTCGGATTTTCTTTGTATCCTTTATCATATCAATGGTTAGAATCTGCTTTCTCCGGATATCCGGTAGAATTTGAATCTGCGACAAACTTCCGAAGAAGAGCGACTGGGGAGGATTCACTACGGTGTTTTTTGTACGTTTCAGCGAAAGCATGACTTCTTTTACGGATGTTTTTCCTCTTTCGAAAGCGGGTAGTTGGTAATCGTCACCCAAATTTCCCCAACAAACAAGGTCGTATGTTCCGGGAGGAATATTCAGGTGCATGGCCTGACCATTGTTCAACTCTTTTTCGTTGGCGGTATATTCGGTTAAAAACAGGCCATTCGAATCAAAAACAAATAGATTAATCTTTTTTATTTCTGATATGAACTTATCGACTCCTTCTATGTTTCGGGTATATTGATAACGTATGGTAACACCACATTCCGATAAATCATCCTTTACACATGCCGACATCAACAGCAGAAGGAGGACCGGCCAAAAAGGCACACCTACGGTTTTCAATAAATTCAACGGTTTCATTTGATTGTTTTTATGGGTTTGTCTAAAAAAGAATAGGAAGAGAGAATGTTCTCCCTTCCCTCTGTTATAGTAAATTCAATTGTCGATTAGAGCTGATGTTCCGTATCGACATTTGTCCAAGGAACCACGTTAATAGTGGCGGTAACATGCGTCTTTTGTCCGATCGGCTTATCCGGGTCTTTATCCAAGTCTTCGAGCTTCGGTATTCCCAAACCTGAAAAAGATGTAATTTTGGCATTATATCCATAATTCCGTCTCAGGCCGGGGTTGAAGTTATTCCCATTACCTTCTCCTAAGTTCAAACGATAGTAACATTTACCATCAATATATTCCACAATGTGTCCTTTTCCGGTACTTTCGTCCCATACCAAATTGCTTATATTATTGATATCGAAACCGGCTTCTGTTTTCTTGTCGATACAGTAAGCTACTCGGTAGGCCTTTTCTTTGTCTTTAAAAAAGATATTTGCAGTAATCCCGGTCGAAGTTCCCACATTGACTAATCGGTACAGGGTAGTGCCCGAAGTGGCGTCTGCCGAATTGGTAACGATTGAGTGGAATGAGTTTGTCAACTCGTTGTATTTATAATCTTCTATAATCATACCTTTCTTGGGAAGGAATACGGTTTCAATAGCCGCATAGGTTGTCGTTGCATTACGTTGTATTTCACTGGTGTTTTCAGTAACATATACTTTCGGGCTTTGCTTGTTGTTTAATACCGGAACGAATTTATAATCCTTATAATAGATTGTGTCGTAGGTTGTAACAGGAGTACCCGTAGGTAAATTGTAATAAGGCGAATTGGGGATGCTAACATCAGGGTCTACCATATCGCTGGAGAATTTCTGGAACAGGTAAAGCGCCCGATTCACATTCCGGATAGCATATTTCAAATCGGTCAGTTTACCTACTTTATCCGTCGTTTCCAGAACAGAGGCGTCTGCATACCAAACGTCTGCCTTAGCTACCGCCCTCTGAATGTCTACTTTGAAGTTGTTCTGTTGTTCTGTTCCTCCTCTCGATTCGTCTAAACCAATACCTCCTTTAAGTTCGAAAGAAGACTTTGAACTTATGTTATTACTCATGATATATCCATTGGCGTCACTCACTAATTCATTCATTTTTCCGAGAGTTTTCCCCAAGTCATATACCATACCATAGAATTGGCTAATGGTAGTAGAGCCTACGGTAATAGCATCCAAACCGGCTTTGATGCCCGATTGTTTTTCCGCATTGGCAATGACAAAAATTCTTTTCTTACCTGATGTGAGTTGCACCGTTTTGGATTTGGCTGCATCCCACGGGTTGGGTGTAGTGGAATTTACATCATACGCTTCATTCACTTCGCAGGTCGTAGTTGAGCCGGCTTTAAAGATAATCAGGCGGATATCATTGATTGCATTTTTTTCATTGCTGTCGTTAATCATATCCGAGGCCTTGGTACTTGCTCCATTGATTACGAAATTGAAGGTTGCATAAGTAGAAACACCTTCTTTACCACTGTTATTACCATTGTTGCCCTCATCCATTATTTCTTTGGTACAATTGGTAAATCCCACCGCTAAAGCAGTGGCACACATTAAATACTTGAAAATTTTTTGCATTTTGATTTGAATTTAAATAATTAAAATACGATAACATTTTTGTTTTATACTGCTCCCTTCTTTTAAGTCGGGCGCATAATTTAAAATTTTGGCATATCATTTCTTTTGTTTTGGGTTATATGTTTCATGTAGCGCTTATTTGTTGTATAAAACATAAATCCGATGCAAATATAGTGCAGTTATTTATTCAAAATGACAAATCATTCATTTTTTATTGCCGTTTTATTGTATTTTAACGCTTCATTGAGTAAATGTTTTGATTATTGTTTATGTATTATCGCTAAACGAAAAATATTTCGACAAGTTGACGCTCCGGTGTTCGGATAATGAAACTTCTTTAGCCTTAGCAAATAATTACTACTTTTGCACGAGTATTAATCTAAGAATTAAGTATGTCAACATTCAAATGTATTGGTATTTTAACTTCCGGAGGCGATGCGCCCGGAATGAACGCCGCTATACGGGCAGTGACTCGCTCGGCAATCTACAACGGCATGAAGGTAAAAGGTATCTACAGGGGATATAAAGGTTTAATAACCGGTGAAATTGAAGATTTTAAAACACAAAACGTAAGTAATATCATACAACGGGGCGGCACCATATTGAAAACAGCCCGTTGCTTGGAATTTAAAACACAGGAAGGACGGAAACAAGCCCACGAAACATTACAAAAAGAAGAGATAGACGCCTTGGTCACTATCGGCGGAGATGGAACGTTGACGGGTGCGCGTATCTTCGCTCAAGAATTTAATTTTCCTGTCGTGGGATTGCCCGGTACGATCGACAACGACTTGTTTGGCACCGACGTCACAATCGGATACGACACAGCCCTGAATACGATTATGGAATGTGTGGACAAAATTAGGGATACGGCTTCTTCGCACGACCGTATCTTCTTTATAGAAGTCATGGGGCGAGACGCCGGCTTTCTGGCGCTGAACGGTGCGCTTGCTTCGGGAGCCGAGGCGGCCATCATCCCCGAAATATCCAAAGAGAAAGACCAATTGTCGGATATGATCGAATTTGGGCTTCGCTCCTCCAAAAACAGCAGCATTGTGCTCGTGGCCGAAAGCGAAGTAACGGGAGGAGCCATGGGGGTTGCCGAACGGGTGAAAAAAGAATATCCTAACTTCGACGTCCGGGTCACTATCTTAGGCCACCTCCAACGTGGAGGCTCCCCCTCGGCCCAAGACCGTATCATGGCCACCCGGATGGGAGTTGCCGCCATCGATGCCCTGCTCGAAGATCAGCGCAATGTCATGATTGGCATCCAAAATGAACAAATCGTGTATGTTCCCTTCTCGAAAGCCATCCGGAACGAGAAATCTATCAACCGCGATTTATTGAATATTCTCCGCATATCCTCTATTTAACCGAGCCTTGAGAGTTCCGCTTTTTTTCTTCGTTTTGTCCCTTCTGCTCCTTTTTTTATTCATGGGGAGTTTGGTGTACGGCGCCGTGCCCATTCCTCCGGAGAGCGTGTTGGACATATTGCTGGGGAAAACGCCGGAACGAATCTCCTGGCAATCTATCATCCTACAGTCGCGTTTGCCGCAGGCGGTTACAGCGCTGCTGGCAGGCGCTTCGCTGGCTGTGAGCGGTCTGCTGCTTCAAACGCTCTTTCGCAATCCCCTGGCAGGGCCTTCCATCCTGGGGATAAGCGATGGAGCCAACTTGGGAGTTGCCGTAGTGATGCTGTCTTTCGGCGGCTCCCTGGGGCGGTTGGCCGATTTACCCGTCAGCGGATACCCGGCCATTATTCTGGCTGCCTTTGCGGGAGCTTGCGCTATTCTGGGGATTATCCTTTATTTTTCGTCGAAAGTTCATAACAACGTCATGCTGCTCATTATCGGGATTATGATTGGCTACTTGGCCTCGTCCGTTATCTCTATACTGAACTTTTATGCCTCGGCCGATAAGGTTCATTCGTATGTTATGTGGGGATTAGGAAGTTTCTCCGGCGTATCTTTAGCGCAATTACCCCTTTTCGCCGCATGTACGCTGATGGGATTGCTGTGGGCCGTTTTGCTTATCAAACCGCTCAATGCCCTGCTGCTGGGAGAAATATATGCTACCAATCTGGGCGTACACATACGGCGTACACGCATGTATATTTTGCTGTGTACGGGATTGCTTACGGCTATTACTACCGCCTTTTGCGGGCCTGTGGCTTTTATCGGATTGGCCGTGCCTCACATCGCCCGTTTGTTGCTGGGAGCGTCCAATCATAAGATGTTGCTTCCTTTCACGATGCTTTCCGGTTCGTGTATCGCTCTTTTATGCAATATCTTGACGGTGATTCCGGGCACGAATATCATCTTGCCTCTCAATGCCGTAACTCCCCTGATAGGGGCGCCCGTCATTATTTATGTAATCCTGAACCGGAAAAATATCCACTACTTCCATTAAGCGTATGAAGCAACCTGTGATACAAACATCCGGACTCTGTATCGGTTATCCGGGAAAGGGAAAGAAACGCAACGTGGTGCACGAGGATATGCACCTCGCACTCTTTCCCGCCCAAGTAACCTGCTTGCTGGGCATGAACGGTACGGGAAAATCTACCCTGCTACGCACGCTTTGCGGACTTCAGCCTCCATTGGCAGGAAAAATTCTGCTGAATGATAAACCCCTCCACACCTATTCGCAACTCCAACTATCCCTTGCCATAGGCGTGACGCTGACGGAGAAAACTAATGCCGGAGGAATCACCGTATACGAGCTTGTCTCCTTAGGCCGGCATCCGTATACCGGCTTTTTCGGGCGACTGAAAAAACGAGACCGCCAAGTAATCGAACACTCCCTCCAGGCCGTAGGTATCGCCCACAAGGCGCATCGGTATGTATCGGAGCTGAGCGACGGAGAACGCCAAAAGGCTATGATAGCCAAAACCCTGGCCCAGGAATGTCCCGTCATTATCTTGGACGAACCAACGGCATTCCTCGACGTGGCCGGTCGCATAGAAACCCTTATCTTACTACGAAAATTAGCCGGCGAACAACACAAAGCCATCCTGCTATCTACCCACGATATAGACCAGGCCATCCGTATGAGCGACTGCCTGTGGCTCCTCCAAAAAGATAAACCCATGCAATCCGGCACGCCGGAAGACCTGATGCTCAATCATACCTTCGAATCCTTTTTCGGAAAAAACAATATGGCTTTCGATTCCTTCTCCGGACAACTCCACGTAAAAACCCCCCGCACCCCTATCGGCTTAGACGGCCACCCGTTTACGTCCCATTGGGTAGAAAACGCCTTGATACGAAACGGTTGGCAACCTTCGCCCGACATTCGCCTGCCCCACATTCATTGCATCCACCCGCATCAAATGCTGCTTTCGCTACCCGGCGGCAGGCAAAAAACAACCGCTTCGGTAAAGGAACTCCTCGACGTAATGAGAGAAAACCTCCTCAGCGGTGATGATACGGTTCGTTGTGGAGAATAGTCAAAGCCCGGTATAGCTGTTCGGCAAACAGGAGGCGTATCATCTGGTGAGAAAAAGTCATCCGGCTCAACGACACCCTGTCCGCAGACGCGGCATACACCTCCTCGGCAAATCCGTAAGGGCCTCCCACCACAAAAACCAAGCGTTTGCGCACCGTGTGCATCTTCCCTTCCACGTAAGCGGCAAAGTTTTCGGACGAATATTCTTTCCCTTTCTCGTCCAATAGCACACAATAATCGTCCGCTTCCAGACTTTTCAGGATAAGTTCCCCTTCCTTTTCTTTTTGTTGAGACTCAGACAAGTTTCGTCTGTTTCTTAAGTCGGGGATAACCGCTATCTCGAAGGGAAGATAGCGCAACACCCTTTTCCGGTAATCCTCCACAGCTTGCGTATAAAGAGGATGATCCGTTTTTCCTACTACAAGTAATATTATTTTCATCTGCTTCGCATAATGTTATTTCTCTATCGCGGAGGGATTCCCACGGAGCACGGTGGGATTCCCACGGGCCTCGGAGGGAATCCCACGGGCCTCGGAGGGAATCCCACGGGCCTCGGAGGGAATCCCACGGAGCATGGAAGGAATCCCCCGGAGCATGGAGGGAATCCCCCGGAGCATGGGGGGAATCCCCCGGAGCATGGGGGGAATCCCCTGTCCTTTTCTTGTCGCTGTTGCTAAAGTAGTAATTTTTACTGACCTTTGCGATTATCAACTTTAAAAAAGGAAGATTATGACACGGATTCTATTATGTTTCACCTTACTGTTTTCCGCCTTCTTTGCGCAAGCTGTGGATATAAATACAATCACTGCGGCGTTTAAGACCGGAAATGCTTCGACACTCGCCGCCTTTATGGATCAAGAAGTAGATATGGCGGTTCCCGCTTCAACCAAAAAATGCAACCCCAGCGAGGCCATCGCGTTGCTGAATGCTTTTTTTACTTCCAATCCACCCACCCAGTTCGCCGTAGTTCACCATGCCGCCAAAAAAGATAGCGGGTTTCTGGTAGGCAAACTGCTTACGGCAAAAGGGGAATTTCGCGTAAATATCACCTACCGCACCGAAAACAACAAAGACATCATCCAATCAATACGCATGGAATAAGGAATATGGAACATTTGATTGACCAATTAATACAATTAGCCTTTGCCGAAGATATAGGCCCGGGCGACGTCACTACGCTTTGTTGCATCCCCCCCTCGGCAAGAGGTAAAAGTCGGCTCATCGTCAAAGAAGACGGCGTATTGGCAGGCGTAGAAATAGCGGCGCGTATCTTCCGTTATTTCGACCCCGAATTGAAAATGACAACGTATATCCACGACGGCGCAGAAGTGGAAAAAGGCCATATCGCCTTTGTGGTAGAAGGGAAAATACAGTCGCTGCTACAAACCGAACGCTTGGCGCTGAACGTGATGCAACGCATGAGCGGCATTGCCACCACCACCCGCCGCTACGTAAAAGAATTGGAAGGAACGCATACCCGCGTATTGGACACCCGCAAGACTACGCCGGGAATGAGGATGCTGGAAAAAGAAGCCGTGCGTATCGGCGGAGGTGTCAATCACCGCATCGGCCTGTTCGATATGATACTCCTCAAGGATAATCATGTAGACTTTGCCGGAGGCATCGAACCGGCCATCGCCTGTGCCCGCAACTACGTGAAGGAAACGGGAAAAAAGCTGAAAATAGAAATAGAAGTCCGCCATTTCGGCGAACTGGAACAGGTTTTGGAAACCGGAGGCATCGACCGCATTATGCTCGACAATTTCTCCATAGACAACACCCGGGAAGCCGTACGTCGCATCGCCGGCCGCTACGAAACCGAATCGTCCGGAGGCATTACCTTCCAAACCCTGAAAGCATACGCCCAAACCGGCGTAGATTATATATCCGTAGGCGCCCTCACACACTCGGTGAAAAGCCTCGACATGAGCCTTAAAGCGATAGAAGAATGAAAGTAGAAATTGTAAACAAATCACATCATCCGTTGCCTTCGTACGCCACACCCTTGTCGGCCGGAATGGATATTCGCGCCAACCTTGCCGAGGCCGTAACGCTCAATCCCCTGGAGCGCAAACTTATCCCCACAGGCCTCTACATCTCGCTGCCCGAAGGGTACGAAGCGCAGATGCGCCCCCGAAGCGGCATGGCGCTGAAACATGGTATTTCTGTGCTGAATACCCCCGGCACGGTGGATGCCGACTACCGGGGCGAATTATGCGTTATTTTAATCAACCTATCTTCGCAACCGTATACGGTAAACGATGGCGACCGGATTTGTCAGATGATTGTCACCGCGCATAGTCGCGTAACATGGGAGGCGGTAGAAACGTTAGACTTAACGGAACGTGGAGCCGGCGGTTTCGGTCATAGCGGTTATCGCTGAGGTTTACAGGGAATCGTTTTCTATGCCGGTTACCGTACTCCGTACTTCTCCGTCGGCAAAGCGGGTAACGATTTCGTTGCCGGGTGCGACGGACGCCGTTCGTTTCACGATTTTCCCGTCTTTCAACGTCAAACTGTATCCTCTTTTCAAAATATATTCCGGCGATGCCATGGATACGAATTGTTCGGTAAGCTTCAAGGAATGATTTTTCCCGGTGATTTGTGTACGGACATGCTGTTTCAGTCCGCTTTGAAGAGCAAGCAGCAGATTCCGGTGTTTATTCAGCAGATGGGAAGCGGCAATCGGCAATCGGCTTGCCAACCCTTGCAGGCTGTTTTTCTCGCGAAGCAGTCGTCCGGTCGAAAACGTTACGATGCCCTGCTGCCATCCGTTTAATCTACCGGCCACTTCATCCATACAGCTTATGAGCCATTGAGCCACTGCCGTAGGCGTCTTCATACGGGTATGGGCTACCAGGTCGAGGATGGTATCGTCGCGCTCATGCCCGATACCGGTAACGATGGGTAATGGAAATTGCGCACAATTGGCGGCCAAGAGGTATGAATCAAAGCTACTCAGTTCGGAAGTAGCGCCTCCTCCCCGGATAATGACCGCCAAGTCGAAGTAATTCACATGACGGAAAACGCGGTCTAACGCAGCAATCACAGACGCTTCGGTTTTTTCGCCCTGCATAATGGCCGGGAAAAGCTTCGGGTAAAACGTATATCCGGGTTTATTCCCTTTCAGTTGATTCAGAAAGTCTTCATAGCCTGCCGCCGTGGGCGAGGTGATAACGGCTATCCGTTTGGGAAGAACAGGAAACGGCAATTCTTTATTTAATGTAAACACCCCTTCTGTTTTCAGACGTTGGATAATCTCCATTCGTTTCCGGAGCATATCGCCCACCGTATAAAAGGGGTCGATGTCGAGCACATAGAGGCTAAAACCGTATAGTTCGTGATATTCGACCGATACCTTCACCAGTACCTTTAATCCCGAAGCGAAGGCCTGCCCTGTTTCCTTTTCGAAATAAGGTTTCAGCAAACAAAAGGTTTTTGCCCAGATAGAAGCGCGCATCTTTGCCGTCAATAAACCGGACACGGGATGTTTTTCCACAAACTCCAGATAGCAATGTCCGGATGTATGTATGCGCACGTCGCTCATTTCCGCCCGCACCCAATACGTGTCGGCAAAAGCGTTACGGACCACTCCCTTTATCCGGTTGCCGAGTTCGGATAGAGACAACTCTTCCCGTTTGTCAGGGTTCATCTTTCAGCGCGTTATACAGATTGGGGATACCGTACCCCATTCCGGCATCCGGCAGAGCATATTGGGAGGACGAGCGTCGTATCCGGTCCATGATTTCCAGATTATTCAGTTGAGGGAGCGCCTGCCAGAGGCAAACTCCCAATCCCGCCACGATAGGCGTAGAGAAAGAAGTGCCGCTTGCATAGCGGATACTACCGCTTCCGTCAATCACGGTACAATTCGTGCCCAATGCGACAACATCCGGTTTCACGCGAGCGTCGGCCGTAAAACCCACCGAGCTGAAAACGCTTTTCACCCTGCCTTCCGTAATAGATCCCACGGTTACTACATGTTGTACATCGGCGGGGAAGGTGAGTTTTTCCCAGCTCCCGTTTCCTTCATTTCCTGCGCTGACGAAGAGTAAAAGCCCTTTCCTGGCCGCTTCCCGGGCTGTCCGGCTGATAAAGGCGGTTTTCCCGTCGAGCATAGATGGATGATAGCTTAATTCTTTGTTGTCGAAAGCATAATAGCCCAGCGACGAGGAAATAACCTGTACGCCTACGCTGTCGGCAAACTCGACAGCCGCCGTCCAGTAATCTTCTTCAATGGGGTATTCCGAATGTCCGTCTTCGCTTTTTATCAACCAGTAGGAAGCTTCGGGCGCTGTTCCTACCATCACTCCCGGAGCATTGGCGGCTAAGCACGATAAAACCTTCGTGCCGTGTTCGTCGTCGAAGAATACACTTTCTCCGGGAGTTATCACGTTGTATGTTCCCTCCAAGCGTAACGAGTCAAATACGGCCATTCGGTCTGCAAACATAAAGCCGGCATCAATAACGGCCACCCTCATTCCTTTTCCCCGGTATCCTTCTTTATGCAATCGGATACCGTTTAGCATATGGATTTGCTTTTCCGCATAGCCATACGTGGTATTTTTTGGTGCATCGGTTGGGAAAAGGCGTGCCGTATCCTTGTCTGTTCCGGTCGTTGTCGTAGTATTTCTATTTCCTTTCCATACCCATTTCACGGAATCGACGATGGAGAGCGCCTGCAGTTGTCCGGCTATTGCACTGTCTTCACATTCCACCACTACGGTAGAGAACCATTTGCTTGTCACAACAGGTTTCGCACCCAAAGCGCCGAGCGTATCCAAGTAAGCATGCGCTATGGGCAAATCGGATGTATCCACCGGGATGTGTTCCTTTTGGCGCCGGCTGATGGCTTCCTGCGACAGAAAAAACTTCGGATTATCTATGGAATAACCGGAAGGGCCTTTATCTTTCAGATAGATACGGAAGCAAAAACTTTCTCCGCTCAGCATCTCGAAAGATAGCAGCATACAGATAATCGGCAGGTATGAACGTAGGCCGGGTTTGATTTTCAATTTTTTATTCTTTGTCAACAATGATAGGGATTTCACGTTTTACACTTTGACGCAAAGATATCAGTGTCTCGGTAGACATAACACCCGGTATTTCCTGTATGCGCGAATTTAGCAAAGCCATCAGGTGTTCGTTGTCGGTCGCATACAATTTAATGAGCATGGTATACGGCCCGGTGGTGAAATGACATTCTACAATTTCGGGAATTTTTTCAAATTCGGGCGCTACGTCTTTGTACATAGAACCTTTTTCCAGTTTCACACCGATGTAGGTACATGTATTCAGACCCAAACATTTGGGGTTGACGTGATATCCCGAACCGGTAATTACATTCGCATCAATCATTCTTTGTACCCGCTGGTGAATGGCTGCACGAGAAACTCCACATTCTCCCGCTACGTCTTTGAAGGGGACACGTGCATTCTTCGAGATGATGCTTAAAATCTGTCTGTCTAATTTATCTAATTTATCCATCCTAAAAATAATTTAATGTTTAAACATTTGTTTCTAAAACAGACCAAAATTACATATATATTTTGAGATATGTGTCATAATGAAAGAAAAATATCATGCACAAACAATAAAAGCAAGAAAAATAGCGCACACATGCCATTTTTCTTGCTTTTAAAAAGATATTGGGGATAAAACTTATTGTTCTACAATTTCGAGCAGTTCTACTTCAAATTTCAGAAGGCTATTGGGTTTGATGTCTCGCCCGGCTCCGTTTTCGCCGTAGCCCAGTTCCGAAGGAATCCAGAAGATGTATTTAGAACCTACCGGCATAATTTGCAGGCCTTCCGTCCATCCTTTGATAACTTGATTGACGCCAAAGGTTACAGGTTCTCCCCGTTGTGTGGAGCTGTCGAATACGGTTCCGTCGAGCAGCGAGCCGGTGTAATGCACCTTTACCTGGTCTGTTTCTTGCGGTTTTGGGCCGGTACCTTCGGTGATTACCTGATATTGCAAACCGCTTTCAGTCACGATAACACCACTTTTTGTTTTGTTTTCTTCCAGAAACTTTTCCCCTTCCAGTTTGGTTTTTTCAGTCTCTTGTGTTTGGGCTTTTTGGAAATACTCCTGAATGTAAGCCTGCGCTTCTTCGGCAGTCATCTTCTGACTTGCCGTATCTTCTTTGAGACCTGTTGCCAAGCCGGCTATCAGTACATCCAAGTTGATGGGATCTCCGGGGAAAGTAGACAAATTTTGTTTGAAACTGAAACCGTTTACCAAGCCGATAGCATAACTGGCGCTGTCTACATCGCTATGTAATTTTGCGCTTTTAATTGAATCGCAAGAGGAGGCGGAAACACCCACCGCTGTAATGACAGCAGCAACTAATACATTAATTCTTTTCATTGTTCTATTCATTTGTTTATATTATTTCACTATATTCAATAATTCTACATCAAACACCAAGGCGCTGTTCGGTTCGATATGTTCGCCTACGCTCCGATTGCCGTATGCCAGATGGGAAGGAATAAAAAGTCTCCATTTAGAACCTGCGTTCATTAATTGCAGGGCTTCCGTCCATCCGGCGATGACTTGAGATACGCCAAAAACGGCCGGTTCTCTCCGTTGTACGGAACTATCGAACACAACGCCATTTATTAATGTACCGTGGTAGTGACATTCTACTCTGTCGGATATGGTCGGTTTAGGGCCATCGCCCTGTTTCAGTATTTCGTATTGCAAGCCGCTGGGCAGTTCGGTTACGCCGGCTTTGTGCTTGTTTATCTTCAAAAACTCAATCCCGGCTTTTTGGTTTATCTCTCCTTTTTCTTCCTGAAGTTTCAGAAAATACGTATTTATGATTTGCTTTGCCTCTTCGTAACCGATTTCCGGTGGAGTGTCTGTAAAAACGTCTTCGATTCCTTTTGCAAAATCTTCCATCCGGAGACTACGAATGCCCGAACTGCGAAAGTTATTCCCAATGCTCAGACCAAGCGCATAGCTGATTTTATCCATTCGTTTTTTATTTCAACTGTTTATGAGGCACAAAAGTAACGCTTTTAATTATATGCTCATCATTTCTCAACGCTTTTTTCATTTTTTTCAGTTGTCTTCGTCCTCGTATGTTTGAAACAGAAAATCGTTGTATGGGAAACGGGTTACATGTATTTCTTTCACCTTTTCGTACAGAATCGTCTTCAGGGCATCTATACGGGTACCTTCTCCGGCGGAAATAAAGAGGCAATTGTCTTGCATTTTGTTCATCCAGGTGTGTTGCAGTTCGTCTAAGTTGATATTTTCGCGTGTACGGGGCGTCAGGTCGTCGGCATCTTTCGGAATGAAAGTAAAAGCGTCTATTTTGTTGAATACAACAAGAACGGGTTTCTCGCTTCCATCTATCTCGGACAGGGTACGGTTTACCGTTTCCATCTGTTCTTCAAAACCGGGGTGGGAGATGTCAACTACATGGATCAGCAAGTCTGCTTCGCGTACTTCGTCTAAGGTAGATTTGAAGGATTCCACCAGTTCCGTAGGCAATTTGCGGATAAATCCAACCGTATCCGACAGTAGGAAGGGCAGGTTTTCTACGATAACTTTCCGCACGGTAGTATCCAGCGTGGCGAACAGTTTATTCTCGGCAAAGACATCGCTTTTGCTTAACCGGTTCATCAAAGTCGATTTTCCCACATTGGTGTAGCCTACCAGAGCCACACGCACCATTTTCCCCCGGTTTTTTCGCTGGAGACTTTTTTGTTTGTCTATTTCTACGAGGTCTTGTTTCAGTTTGGCTATACGCGAGAGGATGATGCGCCGGTCTGTTTCTATCTGTGTTTCTCCGGGTCCGCGCATACCGATACCTCCGCGTTGCCGCTCTAAGTGTGTCCATAAACGGGTGAGGCGGGGGAGCATGTATTGGTGTTGCGCCAGTTCGACCTGCGTCTTGGCGTGCGCCGTTTGTGCCCGGCGGGCAAAGATGTCGAGAATCAGGCCGGTACGGTCGAGAATCATCACCTGCAACTCTTGTTCGATGTTCCGGAGTTGTTTGGCCGATAGTTCGTCGTCGAAAATAACCAGTCCGATTTCGTTTTCCGCCACATAGTTTTTAATTTCCTGTAGCTTGCCGGAGCCTACAAAGGTAACGGGGTGTGGCATGTTCATCCGCTGAATAAATCGTTTCACCGGTTCTGCTCCTGCCGTATCGGCCAGAAAGGCCAGTTCGTCGAGGTATTCTTTCACTTTTTGCTCGTTCTGTTCGGGAGTGATTAATCCTACCAATACAGCTTTTTCTGTTTGCGCTTCGCTGATAATAAATTCTTTCATGTTGCGAAGGTAGTGATTTTTTGTTTCTGCGATAAAGCCGTCGGACTCCCATGCTTTACTTTGTCTGCGGAACAAGATTAAGGAGTAATCAATCCTTGGGCTTTGCCAGCATAATCACCGGATTGGATTCTTCGTCCAATTCGGCGGCTATTTCTTTCAGTCGTCCTTTCAGCGCTCCTTTTTTGTAGGCTTCGACAAGCTCGTAGGCTTCCATTTTTTGTATAAAGGCGATTTTGTTATTTACAAGGGTTATGTCTCCGTATACCATATTTACGGTTTTTTTATCAAGGAAATCGTCATTGTAGACGATACATCTGAATATGGCCTTTTCCTGCTTGTCGTATACCAAATCAGTTCTTGGAAATCCTTTACTCGTCGCAAAGTCGTATTCCTTCTTTACGGTTTGCATGAAGTAGTAACGGTCGGTAAGAACGCCGGGGAAAAGAAATATTTCCTTTTCCATAACTTGTATGGAGGGGGTTCTTGCAATAAAAGGTGTCAGACTGTAATCAGATTGTAATTGGTATATTGTATCGGACGAAGGCTCAACAAGTATCCAGTTGTTGCGGTAAGGAATTAATTCCTGATTGCGAGGCGCCGCACTATACCCCATATTATGTTCCTCATCAACAAGTCGCACCAGCGTTGTTTTCTTCTTTTCGTAAGGGATTGGGGGTTCTTTCGTAATACTCCCATCCTGTTTGGAAACAATCAAGAATGTACTTCTTATTTCATCGTAAAAACCGGTATTGCCATCATGGCAAATCAGATTATCCGGGTCGAAATTGTTTATTTGATCATAGTAAACCCCTTCCTTTGTTGCAAAACTCCGTTTGAAGTTTCCCAAATAGTCGTATACAAATACTTTACTGCTATAATGGTCGTTAACAAATACTTCATTCCGGTCTTCATCCAAGATAACCCATAAAAGGAAAGTGTATTCTTCGCCGCCTTGACCTTGGCGATTGATTTTTTTCAGGCCTTTACCATTTCGGTCAAAGAAAAATATGTCGCCGTCGGAAGAACGGTTTCTGTTTCTAACTACGATGACGTCTTGGCCAACGTATTGTACATAAGCCATGGTAATAAACTCGCTGGCGGTTTCCAACGGGATGTATTCTATCTCCATAAAGTCCTGTAGAATCAGCTCCTTTTCGGGATAGCTTGCCATAACATCTACTGTGATGATATCATCTGCCGATGGTTTGCTTCCTCCTGTGCATCCTACCGTTACGAACAGGATGATTGCCGAGATTGTAATTAGTTTTTTCATTGTCATGTATATTAAAAATTAATTTGCACTGTGTTTGCTGTACGTCATTGAAGACAAGAGAATGTTTTCCGGTGGTAAAGTGTGAAGCCGTAGGTTTGAATGGCCAAACGGTGTGCTTTGGTAGGGTAGCCTTTGTTTTCTTTCCAGCGATAAACGGGGTGTTCTTCGGCCAGTTTAACCATATAATCGTCGCGGTAGGTTTTGGCTAAGATGGAAGCGGCGGCAATGCTAAGATATTTTCCGTCTCCTTTCACGATGGTTGTATGGGGAACGCCGGGGTAAGGTTTGAAGCGATTTCCGTCTATCAGCAAATGTTGGGGAACTACGCTTAGGCCGCTTATCGCCCGGTGCATGGCAAGAAACGAGGCGTTCAATATGTTTATTTCGTCTATCTCTTCCGTAGTAGACAGACCGATGCTCCAGGCGAGCGCTTCGCTTTCAATCAGGGGACGCAAAGCGTAACTCTGCTTTTCGCTCAATTGTTTGCTGTCGTTCAATAAATCGTTCCTGAAGTCCGGCGGCAAGACTACCGCGGCAGCAAAGACAGATCCCGCCAGACAACCTCGTCCGGCTTCGTCGCAACCGGCTTCTACGCGATTCGATTCCAAATAAGGTAACAACATCGGTTCTATTTCTTCCCGAACATGGTTTGCACCTGTTCGATTCCTGCGATAAAAATATCAATCTCTTCCTTGGTATTGTATAGGGCGAAGGAGGCGCGCACCGTACCTTCTATTCCCAACGCTTTCATCAATGGTTGAGCGCAGTGATGGCCGGTGCGGACGGCAATGCCTAAACGGTCGAGCAACATTCCCGTGTCGTAAGGGTGTATATCTGCAAGCAGGAAAGACAAAACGCTGCTTTTGTGCGCCGCCCGGCCGAAGATATGCACCTGGCCGGCAGCTTGTATCCGTTCGGTCGCATAACGCAGGAGTTCCTGTTCGTGCGCCGCGATAGCCGTTAAACCGAGTTGTTTTACATAGCGCAAGGCTTCGGCCAAAGCGGTGCTCCCGATGTAATCGGGCGTGCCGGCCTCGAATTTGAATGGTAACTCATTAAAAACGGTTTTTTCGAACGTAACGGAGGCAATCATTTCTCCTCCTCCCTGGTAAGGAGGCAACTTGTCCAGCCGGTTCTCTTTGCCGTACAGCACGCCGATGCCGGTAGGCCCATATACCTTATGTGCCGAAAAAACATAAAAATCCACGTCTAATGCCTGCACATCCACCTGCGTATGAGGTACGGCCTGCGCTCCGTCCAGCATCACCGGTACGTTATGGCTATGGGCTATACGAATAATTTCTTCCACCGGGTTGATCGTTCCCAATACATTCGACACATGCGTAAGCGACACCAAGCGTGTACGTTCCGAAAACAGCTTCCGGTAGCTCTCCATGCAAAGCTCGCCTTTTTCGTCGATAGGTATTACTCTGAGCGCGATGTCTTTCTTGGCGGCTTGTATCTGCCAGGGAACGATATTGGAATGATGTTCCATTTCGGAAATGATAATCTCATCGCCGGCCGAGAGAAACTCGTCCGAAAAGCACGAAGCGACCAGATTGATAGCCTCGGTTGTTCCTCTGGTAAAGATGATTTCGTGGGAGGAACGAGCGTGGAGGAAATGTTGTACGGTACGCCTGGCATCTTCGTGCGCCTCGGTAGCTGCCTGACTAAGGAAGTGAACTCCCCGGTGGATATTGGCATTTACATTATAATATCCCTCACTGATTTTTTCTACCACAGATCGAGGCTTTTGGGTAGTGGCCGCATTGTCGAAATAGACGAGCGGCTTGCCGTATACCGTGTGTGTCAGGATGGGGAAATCCTTCCGAACCGTTTGTATGTCTAACATATTTCCGTCTTTTATTACTATTTTTATATAGAGGCCAAAGGTAAAAAAATAATCCGTTTAAGACACGAACAATATTCCTGCCTACACTCCCATTTACATTCAAAAATATCATTTTGGTCTAAAACCACGACAATCCGTGTTTTGTTTCAATGATTTGATAATCAGCAAACCATCCTTTATGTCAATAAATGTTTTATTTCTTATATTAAAGTGAAATATCATCAAAATATATACATTATGATATAATAAATAGGACTCATATATCATTTCGTCAATGTATTTTAAAGTTAATTTTACCGGATTTGCTATTTTATAAAAACGATTATACGCTTTTTGGTAATTTGATGCCGATGTTTCCCGGAAATGATTG
>JAISZY010000239.1 GCA_031284375.1 Tannerellaceae bacterium
CTTTCATATCGAATCGGACGAAATAAAAGGACGCATCATAGGCCGCGAAGGACGCAACATCCGCGCTTTGGAAGCAGCCACAGGCATTGAAATCGTGGTAGACGACACGCCGGAAGCCATTGTCTTGTCCGGTTTCGACCCCATACGCAGGGAAGTAGCCCGTTTGGCATTGCATCAATTGGTGCAAGACGGACGCATCCATCCCGCGCGCATAGAGGAAATAGTTGTGAAAGTACGCAAACAGGTAGAAGAAGAAGTAATAGAAACAGGCAAACGTACGGTAATCGACTTAGGGATTCACGGACTGCATCCCGAACTGATACGTTTGATTGGAAAAATGAAATACCGTTCGTCTTACGGACAAAATCTGTTGCAACACGCCCGCGAAACGGCCAACTTATGTTCGGTCATGGCTTCGGAATTAGGATTAAACCCCAAGAAAGCGAAACGCGCCGGTTTGCTGCACGATATAGGAAAAGTACCCGATGATGAACCGGAGCTGCCTCACGCCATACTGGGGATGAAACTGTGCGAGAAATACAAAGAAAAACCGGACATCTGCAATGCCGTAGGCGCACATCACGACGAAACGGAGATGCAAACCCTCCTCGCTCCAATCGTACAGGTATGCGATGCCATATCGGGCGCACGTCCGGGTGCACGCAGAGAAATAGTGGAGGCCTACATCAAACGATTGAACGACTTGGAGCAATTGGCTCTGGCCTATCCCGGCGTTCAGAAAACGTATGCTATCCAGGCCGGCCGGGAGCTGCGCGTAATTGTAGGCGCGGATAAGATAGACGACAAGGAGACGGAAAATTTGTCGAACGAGATTGCAAAAAAGATTCAGGACGAGATGACTTATCCCGGTCAGGTGAAAATAACCGTTATCCGCGAAACCCGCGCCGTTAGTTACGCCAAGTGAATCTGATTATCGAACAAGGTAACAGCTCCACCAAGGTTGCCGTATATAATAAGGAAGGATATATGCAAACCTCTTGTATATTCAAAGAATTTGTCTGCTCTTCGCTGAACACATTCTTTGAAACGTACGATTTGCAGCATGGCATTATGTCTACCGTTATCCGACCGGACGAGCAGATACTTTCTTATCTGGCAAAGCGTATGCCGCATTTTATTTTCCCTGACGCCAATGTTTCCGTTCCGATTCGGGTACAATATCAAACGCCCGGCACATTGGGAAGCGATCGGTTGGCAGCCGTGGTAGGCGCTCATTATCTACGTCCCGGAGAGAATATCTTAGTGATAGATGCCGGCACAGCCATCACCTACGAGTTGCTCGAAGCATCGGGCGTCTACATCGGCGGCAACATATCGCCGGGGATGAGTACTCGTTTCAGGGCGCTGAGCCACTTCACGGGAAAACTTCCCCTACATCAGGAAGAAGAAAACATTCCGTTGATAGGCAACAGCACAAAAACAGCCATACAAGCCGGCGTAGTGAACGGAATTGTGTACGAAATGGACGGCTATATAGACGAGCTACGCCGCAAATACACACGTCTTTTGGTTTTTTTAACAGGAGGCCATTCGTTTTATTTTGAAAGACGATTAAAAAATAGCATCTTTGCAGACATTAATTTAGTATTGACAGGATTAAATGTAATCGTAGAGTACAATGTTGAAAATAAAGAGAGTCGTAGTTGTTAGTATTCTTGTCATTATACCGTTGGCAATACTGGCACAAAACAATACAAACTCGCCTTACACACGATATGGATATGGCGAATTAGCCGATCGCTCCTTTGGAGCGGGGCGTGCGATGGGAGGATTAGGTTACGGATTGCGCTCCAACAAGCAAATAAATCCATTGAATCCGGCTTCATATACCGGTATAGATTCACTTACATTTATCTTCGACTTTGGAGTTGCCGGCCAACTGTCGTGGTTTGATGACGGAATAAATAAAGAAAAGCACATGAACGGAAACTTAGAATATGCAGCGATACAATTCCCGGTACATCGGCGGATAGCCGTTAGCGCCGGTATCCTACCGTATTCGTATATAGGTTACGATTTCGGCGCCACCACCACCTCGTCGGAAAATCTTTCGTACACCGAACGATTTACAGGTAAGGGAGGATTAAACGAAGCGTATGCCGGATTGTCTATAGAAGTATGGAAGAAGCGTCTTTCGGTAGGAGCTAACGCAGGTTATTTGTTTGGACAGATTTCGCACAATCAGATATTGGCAACCGACGAAACAAATGCGAATCAGACAGCCCGGTATCAAACCTTGAAGGTAAACGATGTAAAGTTGGATGTAGGAGTTCAATACACGCATCCGTTCAGTGCAAACGAAAGTTTTACATTGGGTTTAGTCTTCTCGCCGGCTCAAAAACTGAACGCTACATCGTCGGATATCAAGAGAAACGGGAGTACGGTAGATACTACCATAGTAAATCAGGCATTCGACATTCCTCACTCGATAGGAGCAGGAATTTCGTACGTCAAACAAAACAAATTAACGTTAGCTGCCGACTTCTTGAACGAGACATGGGGACAGGCTCGCTACTTTGATACAAAAGGTGAATTTAAAAACAGAATCCGGGTAGCCGTTGGCGGAGAATTTATCCCCGATTATCAAAGCAGAGCCTTCTTAAGCAGAGTAAGATACCGTGCAGGAATACATTATAGCAATTCCTATTTGCGCATAAACGACAAAAGCTATAATGAATACGGAGCAAGCGTGGGAGTTGGTTTACCCTTGTTCGACAACCGTTCGTACTTAAATGTATCGTTCGAATACGTAAAGATAAAACCGGAGACCAAAAAGTTGATAGATGAGCAATATTTTCGATTTACTGTGAATTATACGTTCAACGAACGTTGGTTCCTTAAATCGAAAGTAAACTAAGATTCAGGTTGTAACATTAAAAAGAATAATATATGAAAATCAAAGTATTTTTACTCGCTGCCGGATGTTTAATAAGTACCTCCGGTATTTATGCACAGAAAGGAGTGGATAATGGTACTCCCTTTGGTTCTGGAGAAGACAGCATCCGTTGTATTACGAATATCAGCTTGTTTACGCCTTATGCCAAAAACGGTAACTTCAAAGACGCTCTTGAGTTCTGGAAAATCGCATACGAAGAATGTCCTGCTGCTACGAAAGATATTTATTTGTACGGAGTGCGCATCGTAGGCTGGCTGATAGACAATGAAACAGATCCGGGTAAGAAAGCATCCCTCATAAATGATTTGATGAACGTTTACGACAAACGCATCAAATACTTTGGGAAAGAACCCAGATACGAAAAGGACTGGATAATAGGACGCAAAGCACAGGATTACGTTCAGCGTCTGGGTGAGAATGCCGATCCTAAACTATTATACGGATGGTTGAAAGAAGCTATCGACGAATATGGAAACAATACCGATGTGCTGGTTGTATCTTATTATATGTATGCCTCCAATCGGTTGTTGATTGCCGAACAAACTCATAAAGAAACATACATTCAAGATTATCTGAAAGCATCCGCCATATTGGATGCACAGATTGCAGCAGCTAAAGATGATAAAGAATTAGCAGCCATTCAACCCGTAAAATTAGCCTTGGATAACGGTTTTGCCAATAGCGGAGCTGCCGATTGCGAAACGTTGCAAAGCCTGTATGCCAACAAAGTAGAACAAAACAAAGACAACTTAGCTTACCTGAAAGAAGCCATCACATTGCTGAGAAGAATGCGTTGCAATGAAATCGAAGCCTATTTTTCCGCAGCTACATATGCGCACCAACTCGAACCAACGGCCGAATCGGCTATGGGACTTGCCAAAAAAGCAATAAGAGATAAAGACTACAACAAAGCCATTTCTTTATTTGAAGAAGCAGCCGGTATGGAAACCGACAATGAGGTAAAAGCCGAAGATTATTATCTGATAGCCATGTTGTCGTTCGAACAAGACAGTTACTCAAAAGCCAGACAATACTGTCTGAAGGCTATTGAAACAAATCCAAACTATGGAAGCCCTTATCTGTTGATAGGTAAAATGTATGCAGCCACAGCCGGAAGCATCTACCCGGATGATGCAGTGTTGAGAAAAACCGTATATTATGTTGCTGTCGATAAATTTGAAAGAGCAAGGCAAATAGATCCGACCATAAGCGAAGAAGCCGGCAGATTAATCAGTACGTACCGCTCTTATTTCCCTTCTACCGAAGAAATATTTATGCATCCCGACTTGGATAAAGGTAAATCAATTACGATTGGCGGTTGGATAGGAGAACGTACAACTATCAGATAAATGTTTGAGCGTAATTTCACAAATAAAATAAATCACAAAGACATGACAACTATCATCCCGATAGTTGTCATGTCTTTCTTCTTACTTGCATCCTGTTCCGACGAAGAGAAAGAAACGGTAGAAGTTGTTTTCGATCCGGAAACCACCTATACAATGAAAACAACGGAAGTTTCCACCCTTGTGTCGGATTCGGGCATAACCCGCTACCGGGCAAATGCCGACGTATGGTTAATTTACGGAAAAGCAAACGAACCTTACTGGTATTTCCCGGAAGGGCTTTATCTGGAACAATTCGACACATTGTTTCAGGTAAAATCCAGCATCAAAGCCGACACGGCCTACTATTTCGAAAAACAGGAACTTTGGAAAGGTGTAGGAAATGTGGAAATGAAAAGTCTGGACGGCGAATATTTTACAACTTCATTGATTTTCTGGGATCAAAAATTGCAGAAAATATATTCGGATAAATATATCCGAATCGAACAGCAAGATAAAGTAATCACAGGAATCGGTTTTGAATCGAACCAGTCCATGACGGAATATAAAATATTCAATACAACAGGCATATTTCCTGTAAACGAAACACCGGTAGATACCACACAAACGAAGACGGAAGCGTCGGAATAAACGATCGGAGAAATGGGAATAAACAAAAAAAGAGAACTAAAAAGACGGGGTAATCCATTTTTTCTTATCTTCGTGCCCTTGAACTGTAATATAAACTTAAAAAATAAATAAAGATAAATGGCTACGCTTGAAAAGATCAGGAGCAAAGCAGGATTATTAGTAATCATTGTTGGTTTGGCTTTGTTCGCTTTCATTATTGGTGACTTTCTGAACTCCGGTTCGACTTATTTCAAACAAAATCAGCAAAAAGTTGCCGAAATTAACGGCACATCCGTTGATATTCAAGATTTTCAGAAACGTATTGACGAAATGACAGAGGTTGTTAAAATGCAAACCGGTTCGGCCAACCTCTCGGAAGACTATACAACGCAAATCCGGCAATCTGTTTTCGACGCCTTAGTACAGGAAACCATATTGAGCGAGGAAATGGAAAAATTGGGAATGAGCGTAAGCTCCGAAGAACTCTTCGATATGGTTCAGGGTGAAAATATATCTCCTCTACTGTTGCAAAACCAGATGTTTCATAATCCGGAAACCGGGACGTTCGACAAAACGTTCTTTCTGAATTTTCTGAAACAAATAGACGATGAAAACATCGCAAGCGCACCGGCAGAATACAGAGCGCAGTTATTGCAATACAGAAACCTCTGGTTGTTCTGGGAAAAAAACATCAAAACACAACGGATGGAGCAAAAATATACCACGTTGCTGACAAAAGCCATCGTTGCCAACTCGCTCGAAGCAAAGGAATCATTCAAAGCTTCGACCGAAAGCGCCGACATCGTATATGCCATGCAATCTTATGCCACGATTCCGGATTCTGTTATTCAGATTAATAAATCTGAAGTAGAAAAATTATACAATCAACGGAAAGAACTATTCAAACAACCCGAAACGAAAGTGATAAAGTACATCGCTGTTGATATTGTTCCAAGTCAGGATGATTTCAATGCGGTAAGCGCTCTCATGGAAGAATTGAAAAACGAGTTTGCAACTACGGAAGATGTCAAAGACCTTGTTAACGACAATTCGGAAGTTCCCTATACCAATGCTTTCTTTTCGGAAAATGCTTTAGACCCTGAGATGAAACAATTTGTTGCGACAGCTACCATCAGCGATATATATGGCCCCATATTCGAAAGCAGCGCCAACAAATACAAAATGTTCAAACTGATAGATAAAACATTGGCCCCCGATTCGGTAAAGGTTAGTCATATCATGCTGATGAATAGCAACGGAACGGAAACGGCTCTGGCAGACAGCTTGATGGACGTGCTGAAAAAAGGTGGAAACTTTGCCGAACTGGCAAGCGTTCATTCGTTAGATCAATCATCGGCTGCTAATGGTGGCGAAATAGGATGGCTCACGGAAGCTGTTGCTATAAGCGCTTTGAACGAAGAATTTAAGAATACCATATTCTCGGCTCCGCTGAATGAAGTCATCTTGTTCAAATCGCCGCAGGCCACTCATCTGATTAAGGTAACGGAAAAGACCTCGAATGTCTCCAAATATAAAGTTGCCGACATCAATATAACCGTTTCTCCAAGTTCGAAAACATATAGCAATCTTTATAATGCCTTAAATCAATATATTTCCAACAATCAGGATATAGATAAAATGGATGCAACCGCTCAGGAAGCCGGTTATAATTTGCTGACAAATGTTTCGGTCACCGCATCCGACCAGATTTTGGGTTCCATTCCTCAGTCGAGGCCCGTTATCCGTTGGGCGTTCGAACACAGCAGAGGAGATATATCCGAAATCTTCGATTGCAACAATCTATATTTTGTCGTTGCTGCTCATCAAGGCACTGTACGGGAAGGTTATCGCTCATTAGCATCTGTCGAAACATCCTTGAAATCGGAAATAATTGCACAGAAAAAAGGAGAAAAAATTGCAGAAGAGCTGGCCGCTAAAAAACTGACTTCCCTGGATGCTTATGCACAATCCATGAATGCCACCGTCGATTCGGTTAAGTTTGTAAGTTTCAATACCTCCCGTATTACCGGTATCGGTTTGGAACCGAAGCTCAACGCGCTGATATCCTTGGCAGAGGTAAACCGTTTGAGCAATCCTGTGATTGGAAATAACGGAGTATATGTATTTCAGGTAATAAACAAGGAACAAAACAGCAGGGAATATAATGAAGCGGAAGAAATTCGTTCGGCGGAAGCTATGTATGCATACCGTTACGGATATCAGGCGATACGATCGTTGATCGACCGCGCAAAAATTGTAGATAACCGGATTCGTTTTTATTAAATAAAAGCAAGGAACCGTTTTTACGGTCCTGCGGAAAAAGCTGTCGTATTAGTTCTCGCACGACAGCTTTTTTTATCTTTGTGCTATCATAATGAGACTTAGCATCTATGACTAAAAAAAGACAATTAGTAGGAATGACATTGGAAGAATTGGGTACGGTTGTGGCCGAAGCTCAACTACCTTCTTACGCCGCAAAACAAATAGCCGACTGGATATACAAGAAGAAAGTAACTTCTATTGCAGAAATGACCAACATCGCCGCCGTTAAGCGGGCCTATCTGGAGAAACATTTCGAAATAGGATTTACTCCTCCCACTTCTTCTATCGAATCGGCCGACGGAACAATCAAATATCTTTTTCCTGCCGCCGGATCGTTTGTCGAAGCCGTCTACATCCCTTCCGACGATCGGGCTACCGTATGTGTTTCCTCGCAGGTAGGATGTAAAATGAGTTGCTTGTTTTGTATGACCGGAAGACAAGGATTCACGGCTAATCTTACGACAGGAGATATAATAAACCAGATACAAGCGCTTCCTCAGGCCGAGGCGTTAACCAATATCGTGTTCATGGGTATGGGCGAACCCTTAGACAATACCGACGAAGTACTCAAAGCGCTCAACATTCTGACACAACCCTATGGATATGGATGGAGTCCGAAACGAATCACGGTCTCTACCATCGGAACCAAAGGACTGAAACGTTTCCTCGACGAAAGCGCTTGTCATCTGGCAATCAGCTTGCACGCTTCGAATCCGAGCGACCGCTTTTCCATTATGCCGGCCGAGAAGGCTTATCCTCTTCATCAAATCATCTCGCTAATCAAACAGTATGATTTCAGTAGGCAAAGACGGGTATCTTTCGAGTATATTATTTTTAAAGGATTCAACGACAGCATCCAACATGCCATTTCTCTATCCGGCTTATTGAATGGAATACCTTGCCGGGTAAACCTTATCCGTTATCATACCATTCCCGATACTCCTTTGGAAAGCGCTGATTTGAAAAAGATGGAAATTTTTCGGGATACGCTCAACAACCGGGGGATTCTTGCTACTATCCGTACGTCGCGCGGAGAAGATATATTTGCGGCCTGCGGTATGCTGTCCACCGCTAAAAAGACGTAAAAAAACAAAAAAACAATATGGATTTCAAAACACATGGAGTACCCTACTTAAAGTGAAACTATATTTGCATTATAAAATAAAAAAGATATGAAGAAACATTCTCTGTTTTCTAATGTATTCATCCTTCTGGCCATGCTCGCCGCAGCATGCAACAAGCCGCTTACAATGTCTAAATCGACCGGTATGCCGTACGAAATCGCTGTGACAATGGATAAAAAAGTTTGGGAAGGTGAAGCGGGAGATGCCATCCGGGCCGACCTGGAATCCGAAATATCCGGTTTGCCGCAAAGCGAACCGTCTTTCCGAATTATGTATGCTACGGCCGAGAATTTCAATACACTCCTTACTTATGTAAGAAACATTCTCGTGGTGAAAGTGGATGACAAAATGTATACGATGGTAAATTTACTGTATGAAGCCGACCGATGGGCAAGAGACCAGGCGGTGGTGACACTCAACGCGCCGGATACGCAAAGCGTGGTGGATTATCTAAATTCACACAAAAACGAACTGACAAAATTTTTTACCAAAATAGAAATGAATCGCGCCGCAGTTACATTGGAAAAAGATTACACGATGAGCATTAGCGATTCGTTAAAGAAAAAATTGGATGTGGTGATGAATATACCTCCCGACATGACGTATACACGGCAGAAAGGGAAAAATTTCTTCTGGGCTTCCAATAATGCAAAAAGCGGACGCATCGACCTGATTGCCTATAGCTTCCCCTATACGGACAGCAATACATTTACCGGCGAATATCTGATAGCCAAACGCGATTCGGTACTGAAAATTAATCTGCAAGGTACATTCCCCGACTCTTATATGGCTACCGAAACGCTTGCTCCGGTGGATTATTCGGTCATTACGGTGAGAAATAAATATTGCGGCGTTTTACGCGGCCTCTGGAAAATGGTGGGCGATATGATGGGAGGACCGTTTGTGAGTCACATACGACTGGACGAAGAAAATAATCGCATCGTAGTAGTGGAAGGTTTTGTATATGCCCCCGAAACAGACAAAAGAAACTATATCCGCCGGATTGAAGCCGCATTGCACACCTTACGTTTACCCGGAGAATTTGACCAGCCGGTTGCCGAACCGCTGAAAATTAAATAAAGGGGAACTAAATAATCAAATATGGAAGAACGAACAATTAAAGTTGGTATTACACACGGAGATATAAACGGTATAGGCTATGAAGTGATACTAAAAACTTTCTCGGATACGCGGATGACGGAGTTTTGTACTCCCATTCTTTACGGTTCGTCGAAAATTATCGCATACCATCGCAAAGCATTGGAGTTGGCGCCTTTGAACATCAGCTCCATAGGAAAAGCGGAAGAGGCGGGAGGCAATCGTATGAACATTATCAATTGCATAAACGACGAAACAAAAGTTGAACTCTCCAAACCTACCGCCATCGCGAACGAAGCGGCATTCAAAGCATTGGAAACGGCCGTGGGAGATTTGAAACGCGGAACAGTGGATGTGTTGGTAACCGCACCGGCAAATAACCATGTTGAATCCAAATACCCCACCCATACGGAATACTTGGAACATATATTCGGCAACGGCAAACATAAAGCGCTTTCCATCTTTGCGTGCGAAGAATTGCGCGTAGCCTTGGTCACCGAAGATATTGCTTTCTCGGAAGTATTGCCTCAGATTACGAAAGCAAAAATCATTGAAAAACTGAGTTTATTTCATCATTCGCTGAAACAGGATTTTAATATCGTCCGGCCCCGCATTGCCGTATTGTCTTTAAATCCTCATCCCAACAATACGGGGGGGGAAGAAGAAGAACGCATCCTGATACCGGCTATGCGGGAAGTTGAAAGGCAAGGTATTACTCCGTTTGGCCCTTATGCCGCCGACCATTTGTTCGGTACGCAGGCACACGATAAGTTCGACGGCATCCTGGCCATGTACTACGACCAAGGGGTAACTCCTTTCAAAACACTGGTTACCGACCATGGCTACCATTATACCGCCGGCCTCTCCGCCGTCCGCACTTCACCCATACACGGAACAGCATACGAGATGGCCGGACAAAACATCGCTTCCGAAGATTCTTTCCGCCAAGCCGTATACGCAGCCTTGGATATTTTTCGCAATCGACAGATATACAAAGAAACAACGCGCAACCCATTGCGCAAACAGTACTTTGAAAAAGGGGGCGTAGACGAAAACATCGACCTGATGAAAGACGACGCAACCCTTCATCCCTAAACTTCGGATGCCGGTTCATCCGGCAAAACTTCTACCTTCCGGGGACGGAATTTATACCAACTTATCAGTTCGTTCAAACCGTAAAACAGACTGACGGCGCCCATCAACACAAACGTATTGGCGATAGCCTCGAAAGGATAAATCAGTATCGTTGCGCCGGCAAGTAAAATAAGCGCAGGAAGCACATAAAAACCAAACGGAATGGCGTGCCACGTCCTCGCTTTAAACAGAGATACAAATTGTTGAACGCCGGCTATTATCAAAACGACACCCCATACGCGGCCGAAAATCGTAATGAAAAAATCCGGCGAAACAATAAGCCATACACCCAGCAAAACACTACCGGAAGCCACTCCCCATATAAGCGGAGGAGAAAATGTGTTTACATTTTTATCGCGTCGGAGGTTCCATAGAAAAAAAGAACAAACACCGGAAAGAACAAAAAAGATTCCTGTTGTAATAATCAGATAAGTAACAGATTCCTGTGGCCACATAATGAAAAGAAGTCCCAGGATAATTCCCAAAATACTGCGCAGAAGGGAATGATGTAAAGTGATGATGGTAAACATAATTTTATTCCATATAATATTGGCTCTAAAGATATTCATATTGAGTGAACTATTTTGTTATTGCAGGAAAAAAATTCTCTACCTCCGTTTTCATTTCCATTTCCGCCGAAATGGGAGTATGTCAAAAGCCGGCTTTCGCGTCATTGCGAACGGAGTGAAGCAATCCAGCAAACACACACTATTCCGGATTGCTTCACCCGCCGGGTTCGCAAAGATGACGAGGCGGACTATTGCAAAATCATTCACATAGAAAAACCCCTTATCTCCCAAAAGCTCCCTTCGTAGCATAGGAGAAATGTATGGGGATATTCTTCCCTCATTGCCTTATTCTGAAAAAAAACGGAATAGAGGTATGTCATCCGTCATGCGAACGGAGTGAAGCAATCCAGCACACACACTATTCCGGATTGCTTCACCCGCCGGGTTCGCAATGACGCTCTGATTCGGTACTTTCGACAAATGTATGGGAATATTCTTCCCTCATTGCCTTATTCTGAAAAAAACGAAAAAGACAATTTTTTTTTCCTATTTGTAGAACATATCAAATAGTATCGTATATTTGCAGAGAAACAATCTTGAACGGTAGTTATGCCGAAGCATCGTCCGCCATCTATAACTTCCTGCAAGAGTTGCAAGGCAATTATGCCGCCGAT
>JAISZY010000101.1 GCA_031284375.1 Tannerellaceae bacterium
AGAGCCATTCGAAATGTCAAAGTCAAAACGAAAGTATCAGGTCAGTTCCGTAATCCGGAGGGAAAAGGTGCTGAAAGATTTGCAAGGATTCGCTCGATTATTGATACTGCTATCAAAAATGAGCAGGATGTGTTCGTGGCTTTGAAATGTCTGGCTAATATTCAAAGTACGAATAGTACCTGAGTAGTTACAATGTTTGTAAAGTGATCCTATATTTCATCTTATTTCAGGTCATCATGTAAATGAATACTATCTAGCTCATACAGGTTGGCCGAAGTGACCTTTACCTGCCCCTTGCCGGCAAAAAACTCAATACCCGTGCTTGCCGGGTCGGGATATATTTTGCTGGATATTGTTGTTTCGCCATCGTTGGCGAAAACCTCGATAGAGCAATTATCTACAAAGATATGTAATTTCACTTTGCCGTAGCGATTTTTTAACGGGCCCTTGTTTATCTTCGGGAATAAACCGATGAATTCATCGAAACCGCTATCTCTTCTATCTACATATAGTTCTTCGGTATCTACGTTGTAGCCTACGATTGTTTTTTCTTTATTCCCCACACAGAGTTTAAGCCCGAATTCTTTGGCATCCACATTCTCAAACTCTACAATAAGCTCGTAGGCATTAGACGCAGGCTTTATTCCTACCGGTATCCATAATCCATCAAATGTATGTGCAATTGTCTTCATCTGCTTTTTTCTGAGGGATTGAAGCTCCTTAACAGGTTGTTGAATCAGGCGTATGCCTTCGGGAAATGTTTTCAGTTTTACTTCGCGGGGTATCGACTGGATACCGCCTACAGGCTCTTCGCCGGTGTATCTCCAACTGCTCATCCATGCTGTCCATATATTCCTCTTTTCCTGCGGAGCATAGTTGTTCCAGGCACGTACGGCAAAGAAGTCAGGACCATAATCAATCCAAAACGACTTTTCGAGGTCGGTTGTATCGGCTGCTTTATTTGACAGGACAAAATGGTCGGCATATATACAGCCATAGCCATCGACCATATCGTCAATGACCTTTATCTGAGCTTTCTGTCCACGATATTCTGTTACATCCCATGATGCCCACTGCAAGTTGTTGGAGTTGCGCCCGGTTTCCGAACGGACGATGCGGTCGTTTATCAGCAGATTCACACTTTCTTTGTTCGGGGCATATCCACCGCCGATTTTGAAGTTGATGAAGTCCTGGGATATGGTAAACTCCGGTGAAGTGATTTGTCCGGTTGAAGTCATTTCTTTATGAAAGCTGTTAAGGAAGAATTTTCCTTCTTTCCCCATTATAGCGCCTTGTCGGTATAGCGCCTGGCTTGAGGGAGACTGTACGAAGGCGTTACCTTCCATTTTCCAGTCGTCTATGCCTTGTTCGAAGTTGAACAAAATATCGCCTTCCGGCCTGTATTGTTCGAACGTATACTGTTGAACAAAATCCGGGTCCATGACAAACCTCTCTCCGTCAAATTCTCCCACAAAATACTGCCCATTAAAAGGTTGTACACTGTGAACCATTAACCATTTTATATTGTCGGGATTATCATCGACCGCAACGGGAAAAAGTTCAACACATTCCCATACGCCATTGGTAGCTCCCCAAGGGCCAAATTCGCTCATAAGCTCCCAGTCGATAAGGTTATCCGACCGGAAGAAAAGGATTTTAGGTACTTCAGCCCAACCAATGGCCATGATCCACTTGCCGGTTTTTTCGTGCCGGAATACTTTCGGGTCACGAAATTCTCGGGAATTGATATCTAATATGGGATATTTTTCGTACCGGGTCCATGTTGTGGCGGTATCGTTACTGTAAGCAAGCCCGATGCCTTGTGTGCGAAACGGACGTGCTTCATTATGCCAGAAAGAAAGAAGAGGTGGATGCCCGTTTTTTCCTAAACCGCTTGCGTTATTGTGGTCGAGGATAATAGATCCGGAACCTCCCAAACGCACCATCTGGCGGCGCAGAGAGTCTTTGATCGATTCGGAAATAGCAGGATCGCGTAACAACTGCCGTGCCTGCATGCTGTTTTTCCTTTGCGAGGTAAACTGCCAGTGCACAAAATCGGTACTGGCTGCGCTTCCCCAGTTGTTGAAGTATCTGCCGTCAAGATAAAACAGTCCGGTGGGGTCGCCCGATGGATAGAAATGATAGGAAGGGTTCCACTTATTAGCTGTAGCTTGTCCGAAACACGTGGTATGGATAGCTAACAGGAAAATTACCATATTGTAAATAGTTTTCATGTCGTTTATTTTAAAAATTTGTTTGTATTTGAGCTGAATTAATCTTCCACTGTTCGCCTTTAACATGTATGCTTCCACCTAAAGTGAATATCTCCACTTGGTTGCTGTTTTTACGTAGTGGAAAAATACGTGTGGTGAAAGCTTCCTTTCCATTGATAAATACTTCTACGACCGAACCATCAATGAACATATGAAAATCTTCCGGTTTGTCCGAGTCCAGCGGATAAGTATCTTTTCTTATTTGCAGTGGAATATTCTTTTTCAGGCTTGACTTTCGCTGGTCAACAACAATCTCGTTTGTTGTTACATCGTAGTAAATCTGTGAAAACTCCGAGTTGTCAGGATTTTTATGCAGAATAAAGCCGTATCGTTCCGATTGGGCCGGGTCAATCTTTACTTTTATTTCCAACTGATGCGTTCCCTGACTGATCAGTATGGGTGAATTTTCTTTCACTGTAGCCTTGATAGCCCGCCTTTCACCTCTTAATTGTTCCAATACCGGATGTGGTATCTGTGCTATCTTTCCCTGCTGTAAACTCCATACGCGCGGAATGCTATACAAGTGCGTCCATCCGTGTTGATAAGCTGCACGAGAACCGATTTCGTCGGGAATTATGGCGATGGTCGTTATACGTCCGTCCTTATCGTGTGTGAGAGAGGGGGAAAGCAAACGATTGACTACTTCCAGATTGCGTGGAATCGGATTATCCGGAATAAACCGTTTGTCCGTAAAGTTACCTGTCCAGTACAAGGCTCTGGCTGGCATTCCCCGTTGTGGAGTCCTGTTTACCAACAAAACATATTTTCCCTGAGTTTGGAAAAAAACAGGCATCTCCCAGAATTTTCCGGAATTATCTACTGCCGGATTACCCTCGAACATTGTGTGAACGAAATCCCATTTCTTCAAATCGGCTGATTTATAAAGCAAGACTGCACCTCTTTCGACTTCCTCGTCAGTTATGCCAAAGCCAATAATCATATACCATGTATTGCCCTCTTTCCATACATACTGGTCACGCAGGTCTGTACGGGTGTACCCTTCCGGCTGTCCGCAAATAACAGGATTAGCTTCGTACTTTTGCCATTCAATCAGTTCATCGTTGACAGGAAATGCCAGTCCAACGCCCATTTTCTCACCTCCGGTAGTATAAATCAAAGTTGGTACGCCTTCGTTGTTAATGACTGCATGGCCTGACCAAATCCCGTTCATATCATATCCGGGTTCAGGGGTAATAGCAGGCTTCTGTTCTGTCCAGCTTATCAGGTCAGGCGAGCTGAAATGTCCCCAGTTTATTTGTCCCAAAAACAGATTGGACGCATTTTTTTGATTGAAAATGTGATATTCTCCATTATGATAAAATAAACCATGTGTTTCGTTGGTCCAGTTGGCCGCAGGTAGCAGGTGATATTTGGGACGGCTGAAATCGTTGGCAAAACGTTCCGGGGGTATGGCTAAAACAGCTTTCTTTTGTCCCAGAGCGGCGATATGCGGTTTTTGTTCTTCCATGTTAAGTTTTTCCGTGTGAATCTGAAATTCATCGATGATCCCATTTATCGCAGTTGTTCCGAATATTCCAACTGATTTGTTCCGGTAGTCTTTTGCAACGATCACCTCACTAATGGTCGACACGTTATTTATTACAGGCGATGTTAGATACGTTTCATGACCATCTACATAAATATTCAAATATTCCTGATGCGTTTCAAGCAACAAATGAATCCATTTAAACTTTTGTACGCGAAAATTCGTTGAAGTGTAAGTATAGTCCCCATTTGCATAGAGACCTACTAACCTATATTGGAGAAAAACGTTTAATAACTATGTAAAAAAACCGGATAAATATTTGTCAATCAGAAAAAAGTTATTACCTTCGCATCGTTATAATAATATATTACTATGTCATATATCGTAGAACAGAAAGTGAAAGGTAAAATATACCTGTATAAAGTAGAAGCGTACTGGGATAAAAATAAACAGCAGTCCCGGCAAAA
>JAISZY010000143.1 GCA_031284375.1 Tannerellaceae bacterium
TGCAAAACTATTATGCTCTGCTTCAGATTGCACATGCCATCAATCAGTTTGTTGAAAAAGGCAAAACTGTTTCCGAACTTTTAAAACAGCGTCCCAAAGAAACCATCTGTAATCTCTGGAGCAAACTGAAGGCCTTTATGATTTTTGTCCCTCTACCGACGGACGGATTTCTTTCTCTACCCCATCATGACACGAAGCCGGCGCCCGGTTGATAACGTGTCTTTACGGCCTGAAAACCGTGGCGGAGATGGCGTGCTCCCGGATTCATGCCTGACACGAATAATCTTATTATACTTTCACAAAACAGAAATAGCAGACATTTGAAACTCCTTTTTACTGCCGGGTTTTCCCGGCAGGCAGAATCACTTTTCCCTTATACAAGTTCTTCCATTTTGGGACAATCTGTTTTTTTCTCCCTGAATCGCTGTCTTTAGGGGTTACTATTTGGGGGATAAAGAAAAATAACTACTTTTGCGTCCGGGTAAGTCCTACACGGCATGCTCCCTCGGAACTCCCCCAGGGCTTGACGGCAGCAAGGGTACGCAGGTTGTAGCGGCGCGATGTAGTAAGCTTACCCACTTTTTATTTGGTCTCTTTAACCCGGAGATCCGGCAAGAGACTCTAATCTTTCGTCTTATGGAAAATAAAGGGCAGTTATTTAAGTTCGTTATGTTTTACGGCCTACTGCTTGGTCTGTTCTGGGTGGTAAAATATGTTTTTTTCATTTTGGGAATTGCTTATCCCGCTTTGGGGATTGTTTATTGGCTGCTAACGTCCCTTACGCTCGTTTTCGCTTATATATTCGGCAAAGCGTATAAGATTATGATTGGCGGAAGGATTCATTTCTTTCATGCCTGGCAGTTCGGCGTGTTGCTGTATTTTTTTGCTTCGCTGATTGTATCCCTGCTGCATTATGTGTTTTACAGATATCTGGCTCCCCCCAATTATCTGGCCAACCTGATGGAGGCGGCTGCAATGATGGTGAAGGAGATAAACCCGCAGGCCGAAGAAACGCTGAAGCAAATGCTCGTACCAACGCCTATCCGGCAAACGTTTCAGGATATATTTACCAATGTTTTCTATGGCGCCGTGTTCTCTATCCCTGTGGCTGCCTTGCTGTGCAGAAAAATTATCGTTGGTATTGTTTATCGAGAGAATCAAGAAAATAAGGAAGAAAAAGAATAAAAATGGATATATCTGTTGTTATCCCACTGTATAATGAGGCGGAGTCGCTACCTGAACTTTGCGCCTGGATAGAAAAGGTGATGAATGTTCATGGTTTTACGTACGAGATTATTTTTATCAGCGACGGAAGTACAGACCATTCTTGGGAAATCATCGAAGAGCTTCGAACATTGTCGCCTTGTGTGAAAGGGATTAAGTTTCGGCGGAATTATGGCAAATCTCCGGCCCTTCACTGCGGATTTCAGCGGGCGCAGGGCGATGTGGTTATCACCATGGACGCCGACTTGCAGGATAGCCCCGACGAAATTCCGGAACTCTTCCGGATGATACAGGAAGAGGGGTACGACCTTGTTTCGGGATGGAAAAAGAAACGCTACGACCCTTTGTCGAAGACCATCCCTACGAAGCTTTTTAATGCCACGGCACGCAAGTTTTCGGGTGTTTGTCTGCACGACTTCAATTGCGGACTGAAAGCTTACAAGAATGTTGTAGTCAAGAATATAGAAGTGTACAACGATATGCACCGCTACATACCGTATCTGGCAAAGATTGCGGGATTTAGTAAGATTGGCGAAAAGGTGGTGCAGCATCAGGCGCGCAAGTACGGACATACGAAGTTTGGACTGAATCGCTTCGTGAACGGTTATCTTGATTTGATTACCCTTTGGTTTACTTCCAAGTTCGGGAAGAAGCCGATGCATTTTTTTGGACTTTGGGGGAGCGTGATGTTCCTTATCGGTTTTGCCGCTCTGATTTATGTGCTCGCGATGAAGCTGATTTCCATCTTCACGGGTGATTTACGGCCGTTGGTTACGAACTCGCCCTATTTCTATATATCCTTGGCGGGGATGATACTGGGAACGCAATTGTTCCTTGCCGGATTTTTGGGCGAACTTATTTCGAGAAATTCTACCCGGCGTAATCGCTATCAAATAGAAGTGGAGATATAAATACCGAACCGGCAGATGCCTGCGTATGATGCTCTGCCGATTCGGAATCCTTACGTTTATTTTCTGAACGGGCCTTTGATTACCCCGGCCTTCAGGTCTTTGTTCCGGATGCGGATGTAAAGCTCTGAGCCGGGTTTGGTATATTCGGGCTTCACGTATCCCATGCCGATGCCTTTCTTCAAGACGGGCGACATCGTGCCGGAGGTTACCAAGCCGATGATGCGCCCTTCCTTGTCTGCTATTTCGTATGCGTGACGCGGAATGCCTTTGTCTATCATTTCGAAAGCACAGAGTTTGCGCGTTACGCCTTCCTTTTTCTGCCGTTCCAGTTCGGCGCGGGCGGTAAAGTTCTTGCCTTCGGCAAATTTGGTTATCCAACCCAATCCTGCTTCTATGGGCGAGGTTGTATCGTCAAGGTCGTTTCCATAAAGACAATAGCACATTTCCAAGCGAAGCGTATCGCGCGCTCCCAATCCTATGGGTTTGATACCTTCCGGTTGACCGGCTTCAAAGATAGCGTTCCAGATAGCCGTGGCATCGGAGGGATAAAAATACAGTTCAAAGCCTCCCGCACCGGTATAGCCCGTATTGGAGATAATAACGTTGGGGCAACCGGCCAATTCGCCCGTCCGGAAAGCATAGTAGGGAATGGAAGACAAGTCTACGGGCGTAAGACGTTGCAAGACCTCGATTGCTTTGGGGCCTTGAACGGCCAATTGGGCGGTGTGTGCGGAGGCGTTCTCCAGCTCGGCGCCTGCGGTATTATGACATACGCACCAATCCCAGTCCTTCGCAATGTTGCCGGCATTTACTACCAGCATGTATTTCTCGTCTTCGTAACGATAAACCAATAAGTCGTCTACAATACCGCCTTTATCGTTCGGGAAGCAAGTGTATTGTGCTTTTCCTACGGTAAGGAGCGAAGCGTCGTTGGACGTTATGCTTTGGATAAAGGCTAATGCGTTGGGGCCTTTTACCCAAAACTCTCCCATGTGGGAAACATCAAATACGCCTACACTGCGGCATACGGTGAGGTGTTCGTCAATAATGCCGGAATATTCTATCGGCATGTTGAAACCGGCAAATTCGTGCATCTTTGCGCCTAAAGCAATGTGCACATCGGTAAATGGTGTTTTATTCATATCAATTCTATTATTTTGATGATTGTATACATACTTTTTTCCAACGACGGAACGGGGAGATATTCATAACGTCCATGAAAATTATGCCCTCCGGTAAAGATATTGGGGCAAGGCAGTTTCATGTACGACAGTCGCGCGCCATCGGTGCCTCCCCGTATGGGTTGGATAAGAGGAGCGACGCCAACCTCCTGCATGGCTTGGGAAGCCAGGTTGATGATGTGCATCTTTGGCTCTATCACTTCGCGCATGTTGTAATACTGGTCTTCGATTACTAAGGTTGTACTTCCGGGATAGGATTCGTTCATCCTCTCGACCAATGTCCGGATGTATGCTTTGTTGTGCTCAAACTTGGCGCGGTTGTGTTCGCGGATGAGGAACGTCAGAGACGCTTCTTTCACTGTGCCCGTTATTTCGATGGGATGAAAAAAACCTTCGTATCCTTCGGTATATTCGGGGCGCTTTTTTCCGGGCAGCAGCGAGGCGAACTCTACGGCCAGCATGGCGGCGTTCCGTAGCTTGTCTTTGGCCGTTCCCGGATGAACATTGAGGCCATTGAAACAGACTTTGGCCACAGCGGCGTTGAAGTTTTCGTATTCCAATTCCCCTACGGCTCCTCCGTCTACGGTGTAGGCCCATTGGCAGTCGAATTTTTCTACATCAAAGCGATCGGCTCCTCGCCCTATTTCTTCGTCGGGAGTAAAAGCGATGCGCACTTTTCCGTGTTTTATTTCCGGATGCTCCTTCAGGTATTGCATGGCGGAAACAATGGCGGCGATGCCTGCTTTATCGTCGGCTCCCAGCAGCGTGGTTCCGTCTGTTACGATAAGGTCTTGCCCTATGTAGCGGTTTAGTTCGGGAGAAAACGTGGGCGAGAGGGTGATGCCTTCTTTTTCCGACAAGAGAATATCCCCTCCCTTATACGATACGATGCGGGGTTTTACGTTTTTGCCCGACATATCCGGACTGGTGTCCAAGTGGGCGATAAAACCAACAACCGGCGCTTTTTCCGGCTTGTTGGCCGGCAAGGTAGCCATCACGTAGCCGTTTGCATCCAGCGTAATGTCTTCCAATCCTATCGCCCGTAATTCTTTTACTATTTCTTTGGCCAAGAGACGTTGCCCGGGTGTAGTTGGCGTTGTTTCGGATGCTTGGTTCGATTGCGTATCAAAAGAAGCGTATCTTAAAAAACGTTCCGTTAAAGTCATATTTATCACTATATGTTTATTGTGGGGTGGCAAATATACGCTTTTAGAACGAATGGCGGACGTGGTCGGCCACTAAAATCACATCGGCTCCGGCATGGATGGCCATCGGGAGATTCACTAAGTCTACATCGCGGAGATTGATTTCGGAAATACTTCCGGCTCCTTCCATCACGATGGGATGAACTGTGTTCATGTGCAAATTTTTCATCTATAAAAATCGCAAAAAAGGATTTTATTCTCCGTCGGTTGAAACCGCCGGCAATGTGGGTAGAATGGGGCTAAAGCCCTATGTGGGCCGATGGGGAAGCTGGATTTTGGAAATCTTGCGAAAAATCCGGCAGGGAAGGCCAAAAATCAACATCAAGGGGCCTCATCATTGCTTCACCCTTCTTTTGTTGAATATCATGGACTTTATTATAAATCAAAACACATGACAAACTCAAGACCAACAAAATAAACAGGACAACAAGTATATTTTTTCTTTTCATTATCAGTTGAAATTTAAATAGATAAAAGTCATGCCAACAACATATAGATAATTTCCGATAAAATAAATACCCTAATTGGAAACTGAACTTGAGGAGTACAACCAAGAAGATGATATATAATAATTCAAAAAGATTCATTGAATTATAAGATAGAACTAACCAATTGGGGATGTTTTCTTTGCCAACCGCAAATAAGAAAGCGAATACTCCACAAACGATACTAAGCGACCAGAAGTAGATGGTATTATTTATTTTGAGGAATTTATTCATTTAAATACTGCTATTCATTGAGCAATTCAAAATAACGATGTAATTCATTTTTAACTTCCTCATTGTCGTTCTTCCGGTCTTTGAGCATTTGCCCTTTTTCCATCAAAATAATTCTTGACGACAAGTCGATGATATGATCTATATTATGACTGGAAACGAGAATGGTTGTTTTGTGTATCGTGTTTAATTCTTTCAATAGTCGTTTTAATTCAAATTGCGAAGTCGGATCTAAAAAATTAAAAGGCTCATCCAATATAAGGATCTCCGGATGAATAATCATCGCCGACACAATCCCGATTTTTTGCTTATTCCCCGATGAAAATTCATGAATATATTTTTCATTTCCCAGAATCTCATCCGTCATCAATTTTTTAAAAGCAATTTTCCGTTTATCAATCTCTGCTTTAGATAAACGATAGGCATCTCCTGTAAAATACAGAAATTCTTTTGCAGTTAAAAATTCGATTAAAAAACGGGTGTCTAAATAGGAGCCTGTAACTTTTTTCCAACTATCATCGTTCGAGATTTCAATTCCATTTAAACTTACTGTTCCTTGGGTAGCCTTGATTAAATCTAAACACAATCGGAGCAATGTGGTTTTTCCAGCGCCGTTGTTTCCTACAATGCCCACTATTTCGCCTTGATTAATAGTGAGTAAAGGAATGTCGAGTACAGTAACTTTGTTATATGCTTTTCTCAAATTTGTTATATTTATAACCTCCATACGATTAATTTTTTCGTAAATTTTCCATTATTCTATATTTTCTTTCCATGAATTTTTCGTATAAATAATTAATCCCGTAGGAATGGGTCATGATTGTTATTATGCTTATTGAAAGAATAACATAACAGCCGATTGTTGAAAAAAAATGAATCATAGCTGCGCATACCCATAAGGAAACAGCAGAAATAAATCCAATCAGATTTTGTGCGAATGTCCGTTGGATGGTAAAATCCGGACGAACGGGAAACAAGTCAAATCTTTGTGCAAATAAAATATTATGCAACAGCAATAACGCCATTGGTCCGGATACATAGCAATAGAATGATATTAAAGGCAATAAATTTGATTTTTCGTACATCATTACGAAAATCAACAGAATCAAAAACAGCAGGGTTGTCGTTATAATATGTATATAGAAAGAGTTGAATAATAGCAATTTTATCGAAATGGGCTTTGTATATAATCCGTCGAAATAATTTGAACTTAAATAGATGGTAAACGGGAGCATAACGAATGTGTAAGTACTTAAAAACATTCCTAATCCCAACTGTTTTTGGTCAAAAATCAGAAAAAATCCTATTCCTGCCATTACATAAGAAATCAATAGAACCGGGAATTTCTTAAATACGCTACATCGTAAATATTTTAACAACATTATTTTGTTAAAAATACTTGATGGAATCAGTCGCGGATTAAAGTAGTGAATAGTTTTATGTTTCAAATGATTTCCCTCGTACACCTGATATAGCTCCTGTTTAATTACATGGAAATACCCTGGAAGCAAAAGAATAATTCCCGTTACTAATCCGAAGATATAATAACTTCCATCAAAAATATCCAAATAGGAAAAACCGATAGTGGTTCGATAAAACAGAACAAGAATGATACCATATACAAACGCAATGCTAAAGGTTGCAATAAAAAACAACTTATATCTGATGCAGTAATATTTAATGATTCGTGTTAATACATTCAAACATAAACCCATTAGCCATAAGGTTATAAATAAATAAGTCGGGCTTGCGCTTTCGATTGTAATTGCATCGGATAAAAACCGGAGGGGAACAACGAGTGCAAATAGAATAAAATTGAACTCCGAAAACAACTCCCTTGCTAAAACATAATTCCTAATCTTGGAAATGGTTAATTTGGTAATATACGGCACCAAGGCATATTGCTTTTCTCTTTTGAAAAGAAAAAAACACAAAAAAGATACGATAATAGCCAATTGCTCGTAAACAGGTTGTGTTAAATGCCCTTGTTTTATAAACTGCCATGCAATTGCACTTCCAGCAACACATCCCGAAAAATAAAATACATTTTTTCCTAATTGAAACAGCGGAAGGAGATACAAAAAAACACCATATTCGCTTTGCATCAACTTCATCTGTATTTTAAAAATTGTGTTCATGCCTTGGTGTTATTCCAAAACCCAAAGCTGCGGCAGGACATGCAAATGGGACGCCGGCTCCCAAAAGTATAAGTCCTATCCCTGTTACGTATTTCCCGACAACACACGGCCTAATGGCTTCTCCACCACGAACAACTTCCATTTGCGTAAAATCCATCTTTTTCATTTTAATGACATTTAGGAATGGTAAACATAAAAAATTAATTTGCAAAAACTTCGCGCGAAAACTTTTGATGATGCAAATTTATGGCTCTGTTTTTATATATGCAACCAAAAAATTGGTGTCATTGCCAAATATTTGGATCAGGCTTTACGGTCGTCCCGAATAGGTTTGATTATGAATAATTCCCATAATAATTTGTAAATTATGACGATTGGCGAAAAATTATTGAATTTGCGAAAGCAAAATAAACCGACACCGGAACAATTGGGGTGTGATTTGAATGTTCCGATTCAAAACCTTGTTTCTGACGAACAATATACGTTTTTTAACTACGGAAATTCGGGTGGAAACAATGGTTGTGTCAATGTGAATTATCCTGAAAAATGGATTAAGCAATACGATATGCGGTTCCCACACGCAACGCCGGATTGCTTCATGGAGGTTTAATGGAACACATCAGACCGTCCGGCGCCATCCCTTGGCAATCGGAAAGAGATGTCAGATAAGATGTAAAAGGAGGGTGAATGGTTATTATCCGATTATTATGCATAACCGGTGTCGCATTTAAACGAACAAATCTACCTGCCACGCATTTTGGAGCCTCCTGCAAAAATTTAGCAGGCATTTTTACAACTGTTTTCCCTCCTGCAAAAATTTAGCAGGAGTCCATTACAACTGTTTTTCCTCCTGCAAAAATTTAGCAGGAGTCCATTGAACTGTTTTCCCTCCTGCAAAAATTTAGCAGGAGTCCATTGAACTGTTTTCCTTCCTGCAAAAATTTAGCAGGAGGTCTTTACAACTGTTTTTCCTCCTGCAAAAATTTAGCAGGAGGTCTTTGAACTGTTTTTCCTCCTGCAAAAATTTAGCAGGAGGCTTTTCAATTGTTTTGAGGGGGGATGTTTCTTCTCGTCTTTGCGAACCCAAAGGGTGAAGCAATGACGGTGCGGACTTCGGGCTTCGCCCTCGCAAAGAACGTTAATCCGGCGCTTTTGAGATACCCTCTTATTTTTTGAAGTTTCCTTAGTAAAGCTTAGCAACATCCACCCATCCTTTCCCTTATTGAATTTAATACACCCGCGAACGGGTGTGGTGTGGCGTAACTTGTATGTGAGAGAACTTTTGAGAAATAAGCGTAAGTTTATAGATAATAGGCCACTTCCGGTAAAAACATAAAAGAATTTTATTCATTAATAGAAAAAATTGAATCGGAATAGCCATATTTTTTAGTACATTTGCTCATTGTCTTCGTATTTTAGGTTGTCGAAAATGAATTTATAATCTTACATAATTATATGGTACTTGATATTGACATATTAAAAACGTTTTACTCCGAATTTGCCGGCAAAGTAGATTACACACGTACGCGGATGAATCGTCCGCTCACCTTGGCAGAAAAAATATTGTATGCTCATCTGTATGATGCCGGTCATCTGAAAAACTATCGCAGAAGAGAAGACTACGTAAACTTCCGTCCCGACAGAGTCGCCATGCAGGATGCTACGGCGCAAATGGCTTTGTTGCAATTTATGAACGCAGGGAAAAAACGCGTAGCCGTACCTTCTACCGTGCATTGCGACCACTTGATACAAGCCGACAAAGGAGCCGTAAAAGACCTTTCGGCAGCAAAGGATAGCAACCGGGAAGTGTATGATTTCCTGAAAACCGTATCCGCCAACTATGGCATCGGCTTCTGGAAACCGGGCGCCGGTATCATCCATCAGGTGGTATTGGAAAATTACGCTTTTCCGGGCGGTATGATGATTGGAACGGATTCTCATACGCCCAATGCCGGCGGACTGGGAATGGTGGCCATCGGCGTTGGCGGAGCAGATGCCGTAGACGTAATGAGCGGTATGGAATGGGAATTGAAGATGCCCGGATTGATAGGCGTCAAACTTACCGGGCGCCTCACCGGATGGACATCGCCCAAAGATGTGATTCTGAAACTGGCCGGTATCCTCACCGTAAAAGGCGGGACGAATGCCATCATAGAGTATTTTGGCGAAGGGGCTTCTTCGCTCTCGGCCACCGGCAAAGCCACCATCTGCAATATGGGGGCCGAAGTAGGCGCCACAACGTCTATCTTTCCGTTCGACGAAAATATGGCCGCTTATCTCCAGGCAACCGGACGCGAAGAAGTGGCTGCCATGGCTCAGCGAATCGCATCCTGCCTGCAAGCCGATGAAGAAGTGATGGCCTGCCCGGAACAGTATTACGACCGGGTTATTGAGATAGACCTCTCTACGCTGGAACCTTACATCAACGGCCCGTTTACTCCCGATGCCGCCACGCCGATATCCGAATTGGCCGCCAAGGTTGGCGCCAATGGTTATCCGCAAAAAATGGAAGTAGGATTGATTGGTTCGTGCACCAATTCTTCGTATCAGGATTTGAGCCGGGCGGCTTCTATTGCCCGTCAGGCATTGGAAGATAAAATAGAAGTTGCCGCTCCGCTGATTATCAACCCCGGTTCGGAACAGATACGATACACCGCCGAGCGGGATGGCCTGATAGGCGATTTCGAGAAAATAGGCGCAGTGATTATGGCCAATGCCTGCGGCCCCTGCATCGGGCAATGGAAACGGCACACGGATGATGATACGAGGAAGAATAGTATTGTGACTTCCTTCAACCGCAATTTTGCCAAGCGTGCCGACGGCAATCCGAACACCTGCGCCTTTGTGGCTTCTCCGGAACTGACAATGGCGCTGACCATTGCCGGCAACCTCTGCTTCAATCCCCTAAAGGATACGCTCAAAACGACCGACGGCCGCGAAGTAATGCTGAAAGAACCCCAAGGCTCCGACTTCCCCCCTCTGGGATTTGAGGTGAAAGACAAGGGTTATATGTCTCCCGGCAAGGAACAAACGGAAGTAAAAATCAAAGCCGGTTCGGAACGTTTGCAGTTATTGCAACCCTTCCCTGCCGCCGCAGAAACGGATTTACTCAATTTGCAGCTTCTTATTAAGGCAGAAGGGAAATGCACCACCGACCATATCTCTATGGCCGGGCCGTGGCTTCGTTTTCGCGGACACTTGGAAAACATTTCCGGAAATATGCTAATGGGCGCCGTCAATGCATTTAATGGTAAAACCAATTCGGTATTCAACCGGATTACGGGAATGTACGACACTGTTTCGGCGCTTGCGAAACTATATAAAGAAAGAAAACTATTCTCCATTGTTGTGGCCGAAGAGAATTACGGCGAAGGCTCTTCGCGCGAACATGCAGCCATGGAACCCCGTTTTCTGAATGTAAAGGTTGTTCTGGCTAAAAGCTTTGCCCGCATCCACGAAACCAATTTAAAGAAACAGGGTATGCTGGCGATTACCTTTGCCGACAAAGGCGATTACGATAAAGTTCGGGAAGAAGACAGCGTAGAGATTGTGGGCGGAGATTGTCTCCAACCGGACAAACCTCTTATCGTGATTCTTCATCATAGCGACGGCACAGAAGAAACCTTCCGTGCAAATCATACGTACAACGAGTTACAAATCAAATGGTATCAAGCCGGAAGCGCATTGAATTATTTAAAAAAAGGATAAATGAGAATAACAAAAGAAAACGGAAAACTTACGATTCCCCACCAAGTGACAATTCCTTTTATCGAAGGAGATGGCGTAGGAAAAGAAATTACGCCTGTGATGCAGCAGGTTGTTAACGATGCCGTTGCGAAAGCCTATCAGGGGAAACGAAGCATCGAATGGAAAGAAGCGCTTGCCGGCGAAAAAGCCTATCGGGCTACCGGCAATTGGCTTCCCGACGAAACAATGGATATGTTACGGAATTATATAGTCGGTATCAAAGGGCCGCTTACAACGCCTGTGGGCGGAGGTATCCGTTCGCTGAACGTGGCGCTTCGCCAGGAGTTGGACTTGTTCGTTTGTTTGCGGCCGGTTCGTTGGTTCAAAGGCGTGATATCGCCCATAAAAGAGCCGCAGAAAGTAGATATGGTTATTTTCCGCGAAAATACGGAAGACATCTATGCCGGAATTGAATGGCAGCAAGGTACGCCCGAAGCCCGGAAGTTTTTGAAATTCTTGGTCGAAGAGATGGGTGTAACGAAAGTACGTTTTCCCGAAACCTCCTCTTTCGGCGTGAAACCGGTCTCGGTAGAAGGAACGGAGCGTTTGGTGCGTTCGGCCATCGAATATGCCTTGGCAAATCGACGGCCGAGCGTGACGTTGGTACACAAAGGAAACATTATGAAGTACACCGAAGGGGGATTCAAAAGCTGGGGATACGCCTTGGCCGAACGCGAATTTCCGGAAGAGATAAAGAGCGGTAAATTGGTCGTCAAAGATGTAATAGCCGACGCCTTCCTGCAGAATACCTTGCTTATGCCGGAAGAATATTCGGTCATTGCCACGCTCAATCTGAACGGCGACTACATATCCGATCAGTTGGCAGCCATGGTAGGCGGCATCGGCATAGCGCCGGGCGCCAATATCAATTACGACAGCGGGCATGCTCTATTTGAGGCTACGCATGGCACAGCGCCCAATATTGCGGGGAAAAACATTGTGAATCCCTCGTCTTTGCTGCTTTCGTCGGTGATGATGCTCGAATACCTCGGATGGAACGAAGCGGCTATGCGGATAATCACAGCTTTGGAAAAAGCATTTGAAGCCGGTGAGGCAACCAACGACCTCGCCCGTTTCATGCCAAAGGGGAAACCTGTCGGCACGAAAGAATTTGGAGAATGTATCATTAAAAAAATTTGAAGTAGTATGAAAAAAGAATATCTCATTTATAAATTATCCGAGTCGGTGAAGACAACCTGTAAAATCGACAACGATTTGTTTACAAACTATAATGTAAAACGTGGTTTGCGAAACGAAGACGGATCGGGCGTTTTGGTTGGGCTTACGCAAATAGGCAATGTGGTAGGATACGAACGTTTGCCGGAAGGGGGCCTGAAAGCCATACCCGGCAAACTTTTCTATCGGGGGTATGACGTGGAAAACATCGTTCATGCCTTGATGAAAGAAAAACGCTATGGATTTGAAGAAGTAGTCTACCTTATGCTCTCCGGCGAATTGCCCGATAAAGACGACTTGACGAATTTCAAGGAATTAATCTCCGAGAAAATGCCGCTGGAACAGAAAACCAAGATGAATATCATCGATTTGGAAGGACAGAATATCATGAATATACTTGCCCGCAGCGTATTGGAAATGTACAACTACGACGCTAATCCGGACGACATCTCTCCCGATAATTTAATGCG
>JAISZY010000175.1 GCA_031284375.1 Tannerellaceae bacterium
TACTTCCTGGGCTAAGGCTTTGGACGCGCCAATCAGCGCTGCTTTTGCCGCCGAGTAGTTGGTTTGTCCCGGCAGACCTTTGATGCCCGAAAGGGAGGATATATTGATAATCCGTCCCCAGCGGTTGGTCAGCATATCTTTGAGTAAACGCCGCGTAACATAGAAGAATCCGTTCATCGTTGTATCCATCACCTGATGCCATTGGGCGTTTTGCATAAAGATCATCATATTATCCAGCCGGAGGCCGGCATTATTCACTAAGACGGCCACCGAGTCGTCGGGGTGTGTTTCCAGCCATCCGGTCAAGACGTTGTCCGTTTCTTCTCCATTTGCGACATCAAAAGGCAGCAACTCGGCGGTTCCGCCTTTTTCTTCTATCAGGGATTGGGTACATTCGGCGGCTTCTTTATTGGATCGATAATTGATTAATAGGGGGTATCCCATTCCGGCCAGTTGAAGGCAAATGCTTCGCCCGATACCTCTTGAACCTCCGGTGACTAATGCGTATTTCATATCTTTACAGATTCAAAGTTCATTAAATATTCTTTTACGTTTTCTATCTCTATGTGTTTGGGATGGTCTTCTGTAAACAAGGGAAAGAGGGTACGTACATCCCGGTAGACTTCGCGGGTTTTGAACGATAGCTTTTCCTCTATTTTCAGACAATCCACCGCTTGCGCCAAGGCCATAAAATGAATGGCCGTTACCTGATAAGCGTTTTCTATAACCGTTTTGGCGAGCAGCGCCGCATTCGTTCCCATACTCACAATATCCTGATTGTCGTTATTGCAGGGAATGCTGTGGATAGACATCGGATTCGACAAGGTTTGATTTTCGGCCGTAGTAGAGGTGGCCGTAAACTGCGTGGCTTGCAGACCGTAGTTTAGTCCCAGAACGCCCAGATTGAGGAAAGGAGGCAGGATGCCGTTGATTCGGTCGTGACACAGGTAATTCAACTGACGTTCTACCAGCATGGTCAGTTTCGTGACGCCTATCTTGAGCTTATCCATCCCGAAGGCAACGTAGTCTCCATGAAAATTACCACCATGATATACGTTCCGGCTTTCGGGATCGACGATGGGATTATCGCAGGCCGAGTTGATTTCGTTCATCAGTACTTTTTCGGTATTTTCTATTTCGTCGAGGATAGGACCTAAAATCTGAGGGACGCAGCGCAAAGAGTAGTAGGCTTGTATTTTTTGTGTAAATACTTTTTCGCCTGCGCTTACATGAGCATACAGTTTATTTTCCCTTTTCTGTAAACAAGAACTGCCTTCGGCAAATGTACGCATCAGAGCCGCTATCCGGCGTTGTCCTTCATGACGTTTGGTGCGATTTAATTCGTCCGACATTAAGTCGTCGTACGAGGACGCGATTTCGTTCATCCAGACGGAAGCCAGTACGCTCCATTTCAGCAGGCGTTTGGCATACAACACATTGATAATGCCGATACCCGTCATTACGGATGTTCCGTTGGTAACCGACAATCCTTCGCGAATATAAATGTGGAAAGGCGTCAGTCCGTTTTCCTGCAGCACCTCGCCGGCTGAGCGCCATTCTCCTTTATAATGCACCTCTCCTTCGCCAATCAGCGCGAGTGCGATATGAGCCAGTTGCACCAAATCGCCGCTTGCTCCCACGCTGCCATGCTCCGGTATCAGGGGATAAATGCCCCGGTTGATAAATTCTACCAACAATTCCACCAATTCGATGTGAACGCCGGAGCGGGCTTGCAGAAAGGTTCCGAGGCGTGCCACCATGGCCGCACGCACATAGATGTCCGGCAATGGTTTCCCCGCCCCGGTGGCATGACTGCGTATGATGTTATATTGAAGTTGTGTGAGCGATTTGTCGTCTATCCGATACTGCGCCATCGGGCCAAAACCGGTATTGATGCCGTATATAATTTTATCGGAAGAAAATGTTTTCAAAAAATCAAAACACTCAATAATCGTTTGCTTTGTATGAGCCGATAGCTCCAGGCTTTCTCCTCCGAGTATTACCTTTTCCAAAAAATCAATCCCAAACGCTGTCTCTGTTCTATTCATTCTTATTCTATAAGTATTGTAAATTGTTTCTTCCGCGCAAAACTACATAATTAGTTTGTTTTCAAACAAGCTAATTTTAAAAAAACATCTATCTTTGCACGCAGGACAGGGACACAACCTTGCCTGGTGAGGCAGAGCCTCAGGTGATAAAACACCAAGAGGCTGGCCGTACCCCCACGGAGGATGCCGCGAAAGCGCTTCCTCCGTATCATTTCAGATACACATCCATCCAATCCGTTATTTCTTTCAGACGTTTGATGCGGTTCAGTGGGCGACCGGAACGTGAGAGTTCGTGGTTCTCTCCTTCGAAAAGAACCAAACGCGAGGGGATGTCGAAGTACTTCAGGGCGTAAAACATCTGTATCCCTTCCGATAACCAGCAACGGTAATCTTCTTCGCTGTGGATAAACAGCGTGGGCGTTTTGACTTTGTCGGCATATTTAAGCGGAGACTGCGCCCACAATCCGTCGTGATTTGTCCAGGCGTCTCCTCCAATCTGAGACTGGATAAAGGTATAACCGATGTCTGTCGTATTGCTGAATGAAATCCAGGAGGCTATGCTGCGCTGGGACGCTGCGGCCTTGAAACGATCGGTATGACCGATAATCCAGTTCGTCATAAAACCACCGTACGAACCGCCGGTAACGCCCAGCCGGTCGGCATCCAGAAAGCTGAAGGTTTCGAGCGCCGTATCGACAAATTTCATCAAATCCCGGTAGTCGGTTTCTCCATATTGCCCTTTGATGTTGGCAAAATCATTCCCTCCGCCGTCGCTTCCCGTCGGGTTGGTAAAGATAACGGCATACCCCCGGTTGGCCCAATATTGCATCTCGTGAAAAAGACCTACCCCAAAGGCTGTTTTCGGACCTCCGTGAATGTCTAAGATGGTGGGGTATTTCTTCCCCTTTTCGTAATGCGCCGGGGGGATGACGTAGCCGATGATTTCTACGTTGTTCTCGTTCCGGAACGTTACCGGCTGAGGTGTTATGATGTTAAACTCCGCCGTCAGACGGTCGTTGATGTTGCTCAGCGGCGTCATGGCTCCCTGTTTGTCCAAATAATAAATCTCCGTTGCCCGGTCTCCTATCATAGCTATTGTAAGAAATCCGTCCTTGTAAGGTAAATATTCCTGGATGGATTCTTTTCCTTTGTTGATAAAAGATACCGAAGCGTCCCGGAAGGCTACATGAATAAGCGGAGCATGATCGGCCACGGTGGTGAGATAATAAAACCCAAGTTTGTCGTATTTGATTCCGGACGAGCCATTCCCCATCTTCACGTCCGAGCCGAGGCTGTTTCCCGTGCCGTACGGATCTCCGCTGTATAGTTTGTCTATCTTATTGGACTTCAAATTCAGGCGATAGAACGAGGCATTGCCTATCTCGTTTATGGAAGTATTTACGGTGAGCAGGATTTCGTCGGCCAATAAGAATGTAACGCCTCCGTAAGAGGCCGTTTCCTTGAGCGGGGTGATGTTCCGGGCTGTCAAATCGTTCACGCGAAGCGCCATCAACCGGTTGCCCCGGGGCGCCTTCCCCCGGTACGTATTGGTGGAATAGATCAGGGTTTGTTTGTCGGGGCTTAGGGTCAGGCCGCTCACGGTCTCGAAGGTATCGGACAGCTCTTTTATGTCTCCCTCGTTGTAGTAGAACAAATGGGTGCGCTTGCCGCTTATGTCGCCTCGGCCGTTCGACCAGAAAGGGATTTCGTCGAAAATCCTGTACATACTGTTTTTTTCTTTTTCCTTCAAGGCCTTGTCCAAATCGTTGTTTGCCTGTTCCAGCAATTGGGCGAAGTTGTGATCGTATCCGGCAGTAAAGAAAAAATGTTTTTCGTCGATAAACTTTATGTCGCCCACGGAATAAGGCAGCCGGAAGGCTTCCACGGCTTCGCCTATCTGCGGGCTCAGTTTCACGTACACCGAAAGCGGTTCGCCCCGGCGGATACGTTCCCGGTCTTTCGCCTCGCGAGCATTTCGGAAGAGGATACTGCCGTCGTCGAGCAAGTAATATTCGCCAATATCGTGCGAAGACGTAAGCCGTCTCGGCGCACCGTTTTCCAAGCGAAAGAGGTCGCTGGTATAATTATTGCCCTCCACATCGGCTTGTTTGATGATAAAGTAAATATCGCCCTGCCGTTCTTTCAGGTTGGACAACATTTTTACTTCTTTAAAGAAATCAATACCCACGGGTTTTTTGTCGTCCTTTTCGGCTCCCGACATATATATCCCGCTCAACAAAAAGATGGTAATTAAAAATAAACCTTGCTTTTTCATACAAATAAAATTTTGTTTGTTTGTTGTCATATATTCTCGATGCCGTAAAGATAGGAACATTTCCGTATCATTCTTCATAATAAAAGAAACCCTTCCTTTATATGACGTGTTTCGTGCAGGTTTTTCCGTTTTTATCCTGTATATTTGCCGATATGAATAACGAGTTATCCTATTAAACAAAACATGAAACAGTATTTACAATTACTTGAACGAACACTGGCGGAAGGCATCCGCAAAGACGACCGAACCGGAACCGGAACACTAAGCATTTTCGGACATCAAATGAGGTTCGACCTGGCGGAAGGATTCCCCTTGCTGACTACCAAAAAACTCCACCTCAAGTCTATCCTATACGAACTCTTGTGGTTTCTGCAAGGAAACACCAACATCGCCTACCTGGGCCAACACGGCGTGAAGATATGGGACGAATGGGCAGACAGCAACGGAAACCTGGGGCATATCTACGGATATCAATGGCGCTCGTGGCCCGACTACCACGGCGGAACAATAGACCAGATAAGCCGGGTGACGGAGCAAATCAAACATACGCCACACTCCCGGCGACTCCTTGTGAGCGCATGGAATGTGGCCGACCTGGAAAATATGAACCTCCCCCCCTGCCACATCTTCTTCCAATTCTACGTAGCCCACAACCGGCTGAGCCTGCAAATGTACCAACGTAGCGCCGACATCTTCCTCGGCGTACCCTTCAACATCGCATCCTACGCCCTCCTCCTGCAAATGATGGCGCAGGTAACCCACTTGCGCCCCGGCGAATTTATTCACACCCTGGGCGATGCACATATTTACAGCAATCACCTGGAACAGGTGAAACTCCAACTCGCCAGAGAGCCGCGAAAACTTCCCGTTATGGAAATAAACCCGGCCGTGGAAAACATCTTCCACTTCACGTACGAAGACTTCCACCTGGTGGGTTACGACCCGCATCCACACATCAAAGGGGATGTGGCGGTATAAGTTTTGTATGATTAATTTTTTTTCATTCATCCTTTATTTAAAAATGATAAGAATATGAGTATTATTTCAATTATCACAGCCGTAGACGAAAAAAATGCCATTGGGAAAAAGCAACAATTGCTGTGGAATCTCCCCTACGACATGCAACGTTTCAAAGGCGCCACCACAGGACACGCCGTGGTGATGGGCCGGCGCACCTTCGAATCCCTCCCCAAAGGCGCTCTGCCCAAACGCAAAAACGTGGTACTAACCACGCTGCCTCCCGAAAGCTTTGTAGACGTCTTTGTATGCAATTCCATGCAAGATGCCCTTGAACTGTGCGAAAAAGAAGACGAAATTTTCATGATTGGCGGAGCCATGGTATACAAAAGCGCATTAGAGATAGCGGACAAACTTTATCTCACACGGGTTCACCATGTTTTTGAAGACGCCGACATCTTCTTTCCCGAAATTAATTTCGACCAATGGGAAGAAATCGAACACGATAATCATCCCGCCGACGAAAAACATGCTTATTCCTATACCTTTCACACCTACCTCAGGAAAAGGTAACCTCCTTCGCAAAGCCAACCGGCACAAACAGGATTCGGGACACCTGTCTCCATCCCGTTTGCCGAAAGTCCCGGACTACCGGATGCCTCCTGCCTAATTTAGGCGAGAGGCATCCGCAACCCGGCAACCTAACCGGAAACGAGTTGTAGAAAAAAGAGCGTTTATTTGAAATAATCCTTATTTTTTTTGCGTATATCCTCAATTTTTATTTCAAAAAATTTGTTTTTCTAATATAATGCATATATATTTGCCGCCATGCTAAGAATTGTTTCACATCTTGAACACTTGTTACGACTACATGATTGCGTAGTCATACCTCAATTGGGTGGGTTCGTTTTGCAAGCCGTCCCCGCTTCGTATGATGCGGGCGAACATCTTTTCTATCCAATGCACAAAGAAATCGTATTCAACCCCAGTCTAAAGCACACAGATGGTTTGCTGCCGGGCGAATATATGAACGCATACAGCGTAAGCTTCAACCGCGCCCTCCGCATGGTAGAAGAAGACGTAGAAGAGATAAAAACACTTCTCTTTAAGGAATTGAAAGTTTCGCTGGGAAATGTAGGAACATTACGCAGAGGCGAAGAAGGAAATACGGTTTTCCTGCCCGGCGATTCCGTATTTTTCAGTGTAAATGCCTACGGATTATCTTCTTTTCCGTTGAAAGAATGGGAAGCCTTACAGCAAGAAAAAGCCTCTATGGTTCTTCCCCCGGCAAAAAGAAATACATACTATATCCCCATCAATCGCGCTATTTTGCGCGGGATTGCATCCTCGGCCGCTGCCATTGCTTTATTCCTGATGATTTCTACTCCGGTAAAAGAAGTAAACCCTTCCGCATATACGGCGAGTTTTATACCGACAGAGATAGTAAAAACGTCAAACAAGGCAAAGCCCAACACGCCGACAACTACCATCGCCGGTGCAACATCCGGAAATGTAACAACGGCTACACTCTCTTCTTCCTCATCCGCCGCCAAGCCCAAAGTGGAAAAAGAAGAGAAATACCCCATGTACTACGTGATAATCGGTAGCGTAAAGACCCGCAAACAAGCAGACGATCTCATGGCAGAAGTTGACCGCACAACCCTGAAACATGTGAACAAGTTGGTGAAAGACGACAAAATACGTATTTATGCGAATAAATTTGCCGACAAAAGCAAAGCGGAAGTGTATCTTTCCAAAATCAGGCAAAACACAAAATATAAAGACGCCTGGCTATATACCCGTAACAAATAATGCTCATTGGAATTTCAACCCGATACGAATAACAAAGAATTTCAGGATGCGCTACAACTGATTACTTACACTCGCCAGTCTGTTTTCCTTACCGGAAAAGCCGGGACAGGTAAATCCACCTTTTTAAAATACATTTGCGAACATACTAAGAAAAAGTTTGTCGTATTAGCTCCTACCGGTATTGCAGCCATCAATGCGAAAGGCGTTACGTTACATTCCTTCTTTAAACTCCCCTTTCGACCCCTACTCCCCAACGACCCCGACCTGAGTATAAAGGACGGGAAGATATTCGACTTTCTGAAATACAATAAATCCAAGCAAAAACTTATTTCCGAAATAGAATTAATCATCATAGACGAAATATCTATGGTAAGGGCCGATATTATAGATTGCATTGACCGTATCTTGCGGGTATACTCCAAGAATATGCGTGCACCTTTTGGAGGCAAACAGCTTTTGTTTGTAGGCGACGTCTATCAGTTGGAACCGGTTGTGCCCAGTGACCAGAAAGAAATCTTAAGTCTTTTTTATACCAGTCCGTTTTTCTTTTCGGCACATGTATTCAAAGAAATAAATTTAGTGCCGATCGAATTGCAAAAAACATATCGCCAAACCGATCCTGTATTTATCCGTGTGTTGGACAAAATACGGAACAATACCGCCGGCAAGGAAGAGTTGGAGGTATTGAATACCCGATGCATCCCCGACTTTGCGCCAAAGAATGAAGATATGTATGTGACACTGGCTACCCGCCGCGATCATGTAGATTATATAAACGAAAAGAAATTGAAGGAACTACCCGGAGAAGAAGTCGTTTGCCGGGGAAGTGTTGAAGGAGAATTTCCCGAATCATCGCTGCCCACACAATTGAAACTTTCCATCAAAGAACAAGCCCAGGTGATTTTTATAGACAACGACCACAACCGTCGATGGGTAAACGGGACTATCGGTATGATATCGAAAATCGACGCGGAAGGACATGTGTATGTCTTACTGGAAAACGGAAAAGAACATCTTGTGGAGGAAAGCGTATGGAATAATTACAAGTATACGTACAACGAAAAAGAAAAAAGGATAGAAGAAAAAGTGATCGGTACTTTCCGGCAACTCCCCCTGCGTTTAGCCTGGGCTATTACCATACATAAAAGCCAGGGACTGACCTTTAGCCGGGCCGTAATCGATTTGAGCGGAGGGGTCTTTACCGGCGGACAAACATACGTAGCGCTAAGTCGGTCTACATCCTTAGAAGGGTTGGTGTTAAAGTGGAAAATTACGGAACGAGATATTTTTATACGTAAGGAGATTGCGGATTTCAGCCGGATGTTCAATGACAACAGGCTTATTGAATCGGCTATTCGTGAAAGTGAAGCGGATTTTCTATACGCTCAATCTCTTCAGTTGTTTAATAAAGGAGATATAGAAGGCGCCGTGGACGCCTTTGCTGCTGCCGTTGGTAAACGGAATGAATTAACGAAACCCGGCGTCAGGCGGTTGTTGCGAATGAAGTTACGCTTCGTCCTTAAGCAAAAGGAAGAAATAAAACGCTTGCAGGAAGAATTGCACAGTCGTAGGGAGACACAAAAAATATATGCTCGCGAATATTATCTGATGGGAAAGGAATGTATCACCGAAGCAAGAGACCGGGATGCAGCTATCCGCAATTTCGACAAAGCATTGAAGCTGTATCCTGCCTATGTGGATGCCTGGGTAAGAAAAGGCCTTACCTTGCTGGATATGGGAGATACCCATGCCGGGCAAACCTGCCTGAACGAAGCCGTTAAAGTGAGTCCCCTTTCCTTCACAGCGCGTTACAATCGGGGGAAAAGCTTGCTACGCCTCCACTATTACGAAGAAGCCATTGCCGATTTGCACAAAGCCATTACCATTAAAACCAATCATGCCGGCGCACACGAATACATAGCCGAGGCCTACTCTCTCTTAGGACTCGAAAGCTTGGCGGAACATCACCGGAATATAGCAGAGCGGATAAGAAAAAGATTTACTTAATTGCATAGAGCGAACTTATCGACTCGTCATTGCAGACACGACGAATCGCTTCGGCAAACATATCGGCAATAGAGAGGATTTTAACTTTCTCGCACTTTTTGGAATACGGAATAGAGTCGGTAAAAATAATTTCGGCCAATGAAGATTGTTCCACATACTCGGACGCGGGGTCGGACATGACGGCATGACTGGCGATGGCGCGTACCGATTTGGCTCCATTGGTTATCATCAGATTGCCGGCTTTAGTTATCGTTCCGGCCGTATCTACAATATCGTCTACCAATAATACGTCACGGCCTTCTACGTCGCCAATGATACGCATTTCGGCCACCTCGTTGGCTATCAAACGGGTTTTATGACAGATTACCATCGGGATACCTAAGTATTTGGAATAACTGTTGGCGCGTTTGGTGCCTCCTACATCGGGGGTTGCGATTACTAAATTGTCTATCAGGAACGTTTGTTTGATATGATCCAGAAAAACAGTGGATGCGTATAAATGATCGACCGGTACGTTAAAGAAGCCTTGTATCTGGTCGGCATGTAGATCCATCGTAATTAAGCGATTTATTCCTGAGGCGCTCAGCATGTCGGCAATGAGTTTCGCGGCAATGGAAACACGGGGTTTGTCCTTCCGGTCTTGTCGCGCCCAGCCGAAGTAAGGTATAACCGCTATGATGGAATGTGCCGAAGCACGTTTGGCGGCGTCGATCATCAGCAATAGTTCCATGAGGTTGTCCGAATTAGGAAAAGTGGATTGTACCAGAAATACATCGCGTCCACGGATAGATTCTTCGTAAGAAACGGAAAATTCGCCGTCTGCATAATGCTGGATATTCATTTGACCTAATGGGCACCGGAGGCTCATACATATTTTTTCCGCCAGATAACGGGATTTCGTTCCCGAGAATACTAAAAAAGGAGTTTGTGCGCTCATTCTTCCGAAAATAAAGTCTAATAAAATTGAATTGTGTGCAAATGTATGAATTTTTCCGAGACTCCACTATTTCATTGTTTCTTCAGGCTGAAGAGAAATTCCAATCCGCCGTGGATGTGGTTTTTTACTTGTATGTCGCCTTTGTGGAATAGAATAGCGTTTTTGACGATAGATAATCCTAAGCCGGAGCCGCCTGTGTCGCGGGTGCGGCCTTCGTTGATGCGGTAGAAGCGCTCGAAAAGACGGCTCAGATGTTCTTCCTTTACGCCCACGCCGGTGTCGTAGTAGGAGAAGTAGTAGGATTGTTCGTCTTCGGCGTATTGGCTGATGTGTATTTCTATGTGCCGGCCGGCGTAGCTGATGGAGTTGTCGATTAGATTGCGGAAGATGGAGTACAGGAGCGTATAGTTGCCCATCACCGTGAGGTTATCGCGGATGGAGGAGATGAAACGGATGTGCTGAGCCGATAGTTTATCGCTCAAATCTATCCGTACTTCGTTGACTAAGAGTGATAGGTTTAATTGCTCGACGGTAAACTGAGAGGGGGCTTCTTCTATTTTGCTGATGATACTTACGTCGTCTATCAGGTTGGAGAGGCGGATGGTTTGAAGAAAGGCTCGTTCGATGAATTGTTTTTGCTTGCTCTCGTCCAAAGCTCGACTGCTGAGCGTTTCCAGATACCCTCGTAGGCTGGTGACGGGCGTGCGGAGTTCGTGGGCGATGTTGCTGGTCATTTCCTGTTTCAACAGACGGGTCTTTTCCGCCTGACTGATGTCTTTGATGATAATCTCAAAGCTGTTGTCGTCGAATACGATGGAGTGTACGGAAAAGTTTTTGCCGTTCTTGTTGATTTGCGTGACCGTGTGATTGCCGCCTTTTTCTTTGTTGCGAACAAAGTCGGTGACGGGCTTAAAGAGGGGGTCTTTCAGGATATCTTCGGCGTCGAAGGTAGGCTGGTCGGTCATCAGATTGATGTATTGGATAAAATTGGTATTGGCATATATTTTCTTCATCTCCGGGCTGAAGATGCAAAGGCCTTCGCCGGAAAAGCGGAAGTGGCGGATGAGTTTCTCCCGTTCTATTTCTATATTCTTCTTGCTGCTTTGCATCTGTTTGAAGATGTCTATAAGCTCGTTTCCTATTTCGCCTAATTCGTCGCTACGGAAGCGAATCGATTCCGGTATATGTTGGCCTTTTTGGATGGTGGACGAAAACTTTTTGAGCTGGAGGATAGATTTTCCGAAGCGTTCGGATACGTAGTTGATAAATAGCAAGGCCACCACAAAGAGGGCGGTAATCATGTAGACAAACAAATTGTCGGCCTTCAGCATATTCCGTGTTTCCATGGTATAGGGCAGGGCTACGCGCACGTAATAGCGGTGGAAGAAGCGGGCATAATACAGATATTCCCGGCGGGTGGAGGCGGAGGTGCGGAGGTTGGAGCCGTAGGAGGCGTAGCGGGCGTTCATGATTTCGGGACGGTCAAGATGATTGCCCATCTGTTCGGGATGCGCCACTTCGTTGTCGAACCATACATTTCCTTCCCGGTCGATAACCGAGATACGTACCGGTTCCGGCATCAGGAGGCTCAGCTCGGTTATTCGGCCGATGCTGTCTTTGTCCAACCGGTTTTGTGCCATATACTGGTGAATCATCTCGGTATATCCGTCCAAGCGGGCTTCCAAGTCGGCTTGGCGGAACATCTTTTCCTGTCTTCTTTCTATCAGGATAACGCCTGCGGCAAAGAAGAAGAAGATAAGCAAAAAGCATCCGAAAATACGCTGCCGGTAGGTTGTTTTTATTTTCATTTATCTCAATGTATTAAAATTCATGCTCGTAGGGATTCCCTACACGCTCGGAGGGAATCCCTACACCCTCGGAGGGATTCCCAACACCCTCGGAGGGATTCCCTACACCCTCGGAGGGATTCCCTACACGCTCGGAGGGATTCCCTACACGCTCCCAGGGATTCCCTTCACGCTCGAAGGGATTCCCTACGCCCTCGAAGGGATTCCCTTCACGCTCCAAGGGATTCCCTTCACGCTCCAAGGGATTCCCTTCACGCTCGAAGGGATTCCCTTCACGCTCGGAGGGATTCCCTTCGCGCCGGAAATACGAATCATGTCGCTCCATTATTATAATATGTAGCGTTGAACATATATCCATATCCCGTGCGGTTGACGATACAATCGGCATAGGCGCCTATCTTTTTCCTCAGACGGGTGATGTGCACATCTACGGTTCTTTCCAGCACGATACCGTCGTTCCCCCAAGCTCTGTCTAATATTTCGGTGCGCGAGAAGATTTCCCCTTCATTTTCTACCAAGAGCAGCAAGATGTTGTATTCCGTTTTGGTCAGTTCGATTCTTACTCCGCTTATCGAAATTGTTTTGGTACGGGTATCGATTACCAGGTCGTTTATTTGCAGTAGGTTCGATGTCTCTTTTGCCGGCGACGGAAAGCGTTTGAGTACGCTTTTCACCCGCGCCGCCACTTCTTTGATGGAAAAAGGTTTGGCGATGTAATCATCACCTCCTACGGTAAATCCGGTAAGCATATCGTTCTCCGTATTGCGCGCCGTGAGAAAGATTACCGGAATTTGATTCCCTTCCTTGCGAAGTTGGTCGGCCAGTTTGAAGCCCGATATGCCGCCCATCATGACGTCCAAGAGTATCAACTGATGTCGGGGCGAGAGGATGCGGAGCGCCTTTTCGGCCGAGTCGGCCGTATCGACGTGATAGCCTTCGTTTTCGAGGTTGAACTGGAGTATTTCGCAAATATCCGCTTCGTCGTCTACCACCAGGATGCGTATGTGTTCATTCTTTGTTTCCATGCCGGATGTCTTTCCCTTCTATCAGGTAGATGGCGGCTTCGGCGATATTGGTAGCGCTGTCGCCGATACGTTCCAGATTGTGCGAAATGGCATTGATGTGTATCATATTCCTGATTTCGGATTTACTTAATTTTCTATCTTGAAATTCTTCCTGTAAATATAGACCAATTTGGCGGAATAATTCATCCACCCGGTCATCTTCTTCAATCACCCGGTAGGCCACGTCGTTTTTTTCGCTCGAGAAAGAGAAAATCGCATTGCGCAGCATTTCTCCCACCCGTTCTATCATTTGGTTTATTTTCTTTTTCAGTTCCTCAAAGTGCGGCTGCCCAAAGTCGGTCACCCTTAAGAAGTGAATCACATTGAGCAGCATATCGCCGATACGTTCCAGGTTGGTAGTCACGTCCTGATAGGTGATAATTTTGCGCAAATCGGCCGCTTTGGGATTGAACTGAAAGATGGTAAAGACGGCCTCTTCCCTCACCTTGATTTCTAATCGGTCGAGGATAATTTCGTTCGATTCGGCTTCTTCGTACAGCATGTCGATCGCGTTATCTTGCAATAATTTGTTGGTAATTTGCCATTGCACTAATGTTGTTTTGGCCAGCAACTCAAAATCGTGGAGAAGCAAATCCAATTGTTTTGTTTTGATATTCATCGGGGTATAATTTATGAGATCGGTTTGTAATCATTAGCCGAAGGCGCCCGTCAGATATTCTTCGGTACGTGTATCGGTCGGTTTGGTAAACATTTGTTTGGTAGCGCCCATTTCCACCAATTCTCCCAGATACATAAACATGGAATTATCGGATATACGAGCCGCCTGCGACATATTGTGCGTCACGATAAGGATACTATATTGTTCTTTCAGTTCCAATATCAGTTCTTCAATCCGGCCGGTAGAGATCGGGTCGAGCGCCGACGTGGGTTCGTCCATCAGGAGAAGCTCCGGTTTCAGGGCCAAGGCGCGGGCGATGCAAAGACGCTGCTGTTGTCCGCCGGAAAGGAATGTCCCTTTTTTATTCAGCGCATCCTTCACTTCATCCCACAGGTTTACGCTTTGCAGGCTACGCTCCACAATTTCTTCCTTCTCTGCCGATGTAAGCGACAAGCCGTTCAGCGTATAGCCCGCCAGCACATTGCCGTATATGCTCATGGTAGGAAAGGGATTGGGACGCTGAAAGACCATCCCCGCCAGACGACGCACCTTCATGGGATTCATCTTGAAAATATTCTGCCCCTTCAGCAGGATTTCTCCCGTAGTGGTAATATCGCGATACAGCTCGTGCAAACGGTTGATAGCCCGCAGAAGCGTACTCTTTCCGCAGCCCGACGGCCCCATGATGGCCGTAACCGTATGCGGACAAATACCGGCGCTTACCTTATCCACCGCATACTTACCGGGCGAATAAGAAACCGAAACCTCCTTCAGTTCCAGTATGTAATCCGTATCTACTGAATTTTCCATTTGGCGGCAATACTTTTGGCAAAGATATTTATAGCTAATATAATGAGTAATAACAAGAGTGACGAAGACCAAATCAGGCCGGCAAGATTCGGGTCGTTATAAAACTCCCAGATGAGCAGCGATACGGCGCTTGTAGGCTGGGTAATCTCCCAATTCACGGCAGCCGCTCCCAGGGCGGTGACCAACAAAGGCGCCGTTTCTCCCATCACGCGCGATACGGCCAGAAGCGACCCCGTAAACAATCCGCCGAAAGCCGAAGGAAGCAAAATACGCAACATCACCGAAGTATACGAACCGCCCAACGACAACCCTGCTTCCTTCAGAGATACGGGCAGCATCTTCAAACTCTCTTCCGTAGAACGAATCACCATCGGGAGCATCATCACGGCCAGCGCCACACTCCCGGCCAGCGCCGAGTAGCCCCCCATCGGTTTCACCACCCATATATACGCCATCACGCCCACCACGATAGAAGGTATCCCCTGAAGCAAATCACTCAAGCTACGCACCAACCTTGCCGTCCATGCCGTTTGCTTTTCGGCCAGATAGATACCCACCCATATCCCCAGCGGGACGGCAAGGAAAATAGCTACCGCTAATATCAGCAACGTGCCCGTTATCCCATTCAGTATCCCTCCCGGAAGAGCATCTCCGCTAATCCGCGCCAGCATCGCCTCCATCGACGTAGGCGCCACCCGAAGAAACAGATTCGGAGTAAACTGCGGATAGCCCTTCTGCAACAGCTCCCACAAAATCAAGAACAGAGGCAGGAGAGTAACAAACGAAAAAGCGCAGATTCCGTAGAAAAACACGCGATTCTTGGCCAAGCGGTATTCGACGGTAGAGAAAATATTCTTTTTCATCTGCTCACAATTTTCATGATATACTTGGCCACGAAATTTATCGTAGCCGTAATAAGAAACAACAGAAGTCCGATTGCCATCAGGGAACTGAGTTTCAATCCCCCGGCTTCGCCAAATTGATTGGCGATGATACTGGCCATCGTATTTCCGGTATCGGCCGGACTCTGCGGCACATGGTTGGTATTCCCTATCAGCATCGTAACCGCCATCGTTTCTCCCAAGGCTCGGCCGAAGGCCAAAACGTACGACGCAAAGATACCCGACCCTGCCACCGGCAGACTCACCCGTTGAATCACCTCCATCCGGGTAGCTCCCAGACTATAGGCGCCTTCTTTCAGTTCGTTGGGCACCATGGCGATAAACTCGGCGCTGAGCGAAGAAGCATACGGGATAATCATAATGGCCAATACCATAGAAGCCAGCAAGACGCCAAAGCCTTGTTCGTTGATTCCCAGATTCACCAACACAGGCCGCAAGGTATAAAAGCCCCATAATCCAAAGACAATAGACGGTACGCCGGCCAACAAATCAACAACAGAACCCACCAGCGTCGCTATTTTTCTATTCCGGAAATACTCTCCGTTAAACAACGATACCGAGAACGAGAACGGAATACAGAACAACAACGACAACACGGCCGTGATCAACGTACCCGCAATAAAAGGAAAAGCCCCATATTCGTCGCTACGCGCATCCCAGGCCGTAGAGGTAATGAAACGCAGAAACCCAAAATGTGTAAACGCATCCAGACTTTGCGTGAGCAGCCCGTACACAATGCTTGCCGTAAGCAGAATAATCAGGCAAGCCGAGAGGAGCAACGTAGTCTTGAAGAGTCTGTCTTTCATACCTACTTCAGTTCTTTCCCGTCGAAGGTGATGGAGCGTATAATCGCGTTGGCCGTTTCGCGGGCAGACTCCGGCAAGGGAGCATAATAGGTTTTAGTCGCAAGGGTTTGTCCCTCGTCGCTGACGATATAGGAGAGCAAATCCGCCAAAGCTTCTGCATTGACCTTTGTTCGTTTGTTGTAATGTTGTTCTTTATACACGATAATCCACGTAAAGGTACTGATGGGATACGCGTCGGGGTCGGGCGAATGGGTGATACTCACCCGCGTATCGGAAGGTATTTCCGTTTGAGCCGAGGCCGGGATACTTTTACTGTCGGCTTTCACAAAACGCCCCGAACTGTTTTGCAGCAAGGCCGAAGGGATATGGAGCGCCAACGCATATTCAGCCCCGATGTATCCGATGGCCCCTTCGGTTTCGGCAAT
>JAISZY010000192.1 GCA_031284375.1 Tannerellaceae bacterium
CCACCCTGTCGGTAGTCAGCCAGAGGTTTCCATCGACCGAGGTACGGGTTTCAATTACGGGATTACCGGTTGCAGCAGTAAACTTTACCTCTGCCGCTTCTTCTCCGGCGGGCGCTATCGTACCGTTGTCTATCACATACTCCCGCGTACACGAGAACAGGAGGATAGATTACGCGCGACGATTAGATATGCACGTGATGTGTGTGTGTGTGTGTGTGTGTGTGAATTTTGCACATATTCAAACACCTAAAAACAATCTGATTTTCAGGGAAGAGAAAGGAAAACTTTTTACTGTTTATCATAGAAAAATCCGTCATAATGTATACAGGAAAAGGTAGTATAAAAGTTTGTTTATTAAAATTGTGAGCAAAGTAAAACTTTTTCCTGAAAACGAACAAATTCTATTCTATCAAATTGTCGAGTGCATGTTTTATTTCCATACCATTCTCGGCTTTGAGGATAATCTTCCCTTCTTCGTCAATCAGGAAACAACGCGGCAGGGCGTTCACGTTGTACAGATCCACTAACCGGGTTGCTTGTCCGGCAGAGTCGGTCACTAAATTCCAGCGGATGCTGTCGTTCTTCATCACTTCCCGGAGTTCCGTCATATTATCGTCTAAGCTGACCAAGAGTTGTTCCAATTTTTCTTTCGGATATGTCCGGTCTATTTCGTCCAGATACAACTCGTCTGTCTGACACATATCACACCAGGGCGCCGTAAAGGTGAGCAACACGTATTTTTGTGGAAAAGAATCGAGGCTAAGCGTTTCTCCATAAATATTTTTCACTGTAAAGTTGGGGGCTTCGGCGCCTAAGGCGGTACGTTTTGCCCGCTCGCTGTATTGCTCCAACTCCTTCAGGAGATAAAAGTCTTTCAACTCCGGAGCCAGCATAATCAGCAATTCGTCTAATTGGCGGGTATCCTCGGCATTGACGAGGAAGGTTTTGATTAAGACCACAGAAGCGGCTTCGTCTGTATGCTCCTTCACATAATTCAGCGCTTGTTCATACAATTGATGATTCACATTTGCCAGACGCGACATAATATCGTTTACATCAACGGACTCGCTTTCTTGAATATGGAGCAAGTCTGCCTGCTCCTTGAGCAGGGGCGCCAGTTTTTTCCGTACAGCGGAAAGTTCGTTGTTGAGACTTCCGCCCTTTGCCTGAAGCAAGGCGGGATGTTGTACATCGCCGGTAAGCTTTACTTTTACTTTCGGTTCCAAATAAACCGTAAACCAGGAAGTCCTGCCTTCAAAGAAAAAAGTGACCTGATTGAAACCGTCCTGCTTTTTTTCTATCTTGAATTGTCCGGGTTTGTGACAGATAATTGTATCAATCAAATTCCGGTCTTCCGATTCGAATACAGCATAAATCAACGGGTCTTCCAGGTTGGTAAGCTTCCCTTCAATACGATACCCGGCATCTCCCTCGCAAGAAGAGAAACACAGTATCAAACTAATTATCAGAAGAATTTCTTTCATAAACACCATATATTCCCACACAATTTTATCATTTAAAACGGGCTAAAGATAATACAATTATTAAACATCCCTTTATATTTTGTAAGAAATGTTATGATTATTATCTGTTTTTTTTCTTATAGCTCAAAATCGCCAGCGAATTGAAGACCACTAAAAATACGCTTATCTTGAGCAATTGGGGAAGAATATCCGTAAAACCGCTGCCTTTGAGGTAAACAAGTCGCATAACTTCTATGAAATAGCGCAAAGGATTACATATCGTAACGGTTTGCGCCCAAGCGGGCATACTATTGATGGGGGTGAAAAGTCCGCCGAGCAGAATAAAAACGAGAAGGAAAAACAATACCATAAACATGGCTTGTTGCTGACTTTTGGCAAAATTGGAAATCATCAGTCCAAAACCTGTGAAAGCAAGCAGATAAAAAAAAGCGAAAATATAAATGTTGACCACATTTCCCGCAGGCCACAAACCGTACATAAGGAAGGCAATCAACATCCCGATGCTGAGGTTTACCAGTCCAATCACCCAAAACGGAATCAGCTTTGCCAAAATAAACACGCTTCGGGAAACGGGGGTCACGTTGATTTGCTCCATCGTGCCGATTTCTTTTTCGCGCACAATGTTCACTGCCGATAACATCGCTCCAAGTATCGAAATTAAAATAACAATCACACCCGGAACCATCAGATTCCGGTAATTCATTCCCAGATTGTACTTGTAGTAGGGTTTTAGGGTAACCATCGGCTGTACGAGGCTACGGTTACTTTGCTTAGAGGCATTGAAATCATTGATTATCTGCATCATGTACGACATACCCAGGCCGGCTTTTTGTCCGTTCAACGCATCGATGGATAACATCAATTCCGCAGGTACGCCGTTTACACACTTCTTTTCAAAACCGGTAGGGACTTCCAGTATCAAATCCGCATCCCCCAGTTCTACTTTTTCGAGCGCTTCGCCGAATGTAGACGAGCAAGATGAGAGTTTGAAAAACCCCGACGACAGCGCTTTTTCTCTCAATTGGGTAGAATACGTACTTCTGTCGTTATCCACCACACAAAGTGAAACATCTTTCCGTTCGAACGTTGCAGCCCAGGGCAAAACGGCCAACTGTATCACCGGTAGCCCGAATATCAGCCGTATCATGAATTTGTTTCTGAATATCTGAAGAAATTCCTTTTTCAATAAATACGTTAGCGTCCTCATAATCTGTTCTTGAATTTTTTAATACTGACCACCATAAAGAAAACGCACATGCCCAGAAGAATGAAAAACTGCTTCCAAATAGCGCCGAACCCCAAACCCTTAATCATCACGTCTCTTAAAGCCTCGATAAACCACCGGGCGGGAACCATGTGCGATATGAGCCGAAGGATGCCGGGCATACTGTCTATTGGAAATATCAGCCCCGACAACAAGAGCGTCGGCAACATCAATCCTACCCCGGCGGCAATCATCGCCGTTTGTTGCGTTCCGGTAACCGTAGAAATCCACATCCCTATCGAAAGCGCAGTAAAAATATAAATCAGCGAAAGCGTCATCAACAGCACAATATTGCCGTTGATGGGCACGCCCAACAAGACGTTCGACAAGACAAGTATCAACACAACATCGGCAATCGACACAACCAAATAAGGGATTGTCTTTGCAAAAATGATCACCTGAGGCTTGAGCGGCGATACAAGCAAAATTTCCATCGTACCTAATTCTTTTTCACGAACAACGGCAATCGAAGTCATCATGGCGCATATCAACAACAGCGCCATCCCCTGAAGTCCCGGAACGATATTGAAGGCGCTTAAAAGCTGCGGATTGTACAGCATCTTTACTTCCGTAACAATCGAGGTTCCTCCCACCTCCGCCTGAAAATAATTTACCATCATGGAAGCCTGATTGGGGTCGGTGGCATCGACCAAGACCTGAATGTCGGAAACACCCGAATGGAACGCTTCATGACCGAAACCGGCGGGAATGACAATCGCCATGGCGCACAATCCTTTCCGGAAGGAGCCTTCAAGTTCTTCTGCCGTATAAACATCGCCTTTCCATCGGAAATATGTATTGGCATTGAGCTTTTCAACCAGCGCCAGCGATTCTTCCGACTTCGACATATCCATTACCACATAAGGGATGTTCTTTATCTCGTTCGATACCGCATAGCTGAGAATCGTCATCAGCACAATAGGAAACAGAAACATAATCAGCAAACTCAAAGGGTCTCGCAAGATATGGAGGAACTCCTTCTTTATAAAACTCCGTAACGTTTTCATGCTTCCGAACGTTTAGCTTGCCTTGCCAAGGCAAAGAATACCTCTTCCATCGAAGAGGCGTTGAAATGTTTCTTCATATCTCCCGGCGACTGCAAGGCGCGAATTTCTCCGTCCACCATAATCGACACACGATGGCAGTATTCCGCCTCGTCCATATAGTGGGTAGTTACAAAGGAGGTGACGCCGCGGTTGGCCGCACGATAAATCATCTCCCAAAAGGTACGCCGGGCCAGCGGATCAACGCCACCTGTCGGTTCGTCCAGAAACACAATCTTGGGCGAATGAAACGTAGAGACGGCAAACGCTACTTTTTGCTTAACGCCCAACGGAAGAGACCGAACCAAAAGGTCTTTCCCGAATTGTAAGCCCAGTTCGGCAACCACGTCGCCGGTCTTGTTCTTTATCTCTTTCCCTCGCATACCGTAAATACCTCCGAAAAGTTCGAGATTCTCCACCGTTGTGAGGTCTTCGTACAAAGAAAACTTCTGACTCATATAGCCGATGTTCCGCTTTATTTTCTCCGTCTCTCTGTAAATATCAAATCCCGCCACATGCCCCGTGCCCGACGTAGGCGTGAGTAATCCGCAAAGCATCCGCATGGCGGTTGTTTTTCCGGCGCCATTGGCGCCGAGAAATCCAAATATTTCCCCTTGTTCCACGTGAAAATCAAGATTTTTCACCGCTCCGAAGCTGCCGAAATACTTACACAAACGATTTACTTCAATTACTTTCATCGCTCATCAGTTGTATAAAACAATCTTCGATGGTAGGTTTCACTTCTTTCAACTCCTTGGCGGGATAATGGATATGCAAATCGGCATCGCTCCGGAATACCACGCGCAGGTATTCGCCCGAAATGTAGCAAGAGCGTACATTGCTTTGTTTCTTGAGCTGTTCCAGCAGATGATAGTTATTCTCCGCCTTGATTTCATAAAGGGTAAAAGGATAAGCGGCGGCAACGTTTGCGGGAGTATCTACCGACAGGATTCCGCCGGATTGTATCAGGGCGACACGATCGCAAAGCGAAGCTTCGTCCATATAAGGGGTGGAAACGAAGACGGTGATACCCGACGCCTTGAGTTTTTCCAGCATCGTCCAAAATTCCCTGCGACTAACGGCATCGACACCCGTAGTGGGTTCGTCGAGCAAGAGAACCGCGGGCCGGTGAATCAGGGCGCAACAAAGGGCGAGTTTTTGCTTCATACCACCCGAAAGTTTTCCTGCCCGGCGTTTCCGGAAAGGTTCTATCTGCCGATATATGTCGGCGATCAAATCGTAGTTATCCTGAATCGTGGAACCGAAGACAGTAGCGAAAAATTCTAAGTTTTCTTCTACCGACAAATCCTGATAGAGCGAAAAGCGTCCGGGCATATAGCCAATGCGGTTACGGATTTCGCGGTAGTCATTTACTACGTCGAAGCCTTCTACCGTTGCCGTTCCGCTGTCGGCCGTAAGCAACGTGGCCAATATGCGGAAGAGAGAGGTCTTTCCGGCGCCGTCGGGGCCGATAAGGCCGAAGAGTTCGCCTTTGCCGATTTGCAGACAAATATCCTTCAGCGCCATGACCGGATGTTTCCCGCCATAACTCTTGGATATGTTATGTATGGATATGGCTGCTTTCATCGCTTTGCGTCAATTAAAATCCACATCTCCATACATTCCTATTTTGATTAGCCCGTCGATATTCTCCACTTTTATTTTTACGGCATACACTAAATTTTGCCGTTCATCTTGGGTTTGTATCGTTTTGGGTGTAAATTCGGCTTTATCCGAAACCCAGGCAACGGCGCCTTGGTATGTTTTGGGGTCATTGCCGGAAATATGGATGTATACCGTTGCGCTTTGCCCTACTTTCACCTCGGCCAATTGCGGGGCGATAACGTACGCACGAAGAAACAAATGTTTTGTATCGGCTATCTTGTACAAAGGCTTGCCGACGGTTGCCATTTCTTTTGCTTCGGAATATTTGTTCAACACTGTTCCTTCCAAGGGGTTTATGATACGGTTTTTGGCCAATTGATCGTCTATCTGGGCTATCTGAAGTTCGATGGCCCGGCTTTCTTGGTTGATGCCGTTCACGGAAACGGAAAGCTGGTTTTGCAGCGCCGCCAGGTTGTTTCTCAAAACAGTCAGAAGCGAAGCGGCGTCGTCTACTTGCTTTTGCGTGGCGGCATCGGAAGCAAAGAGATTGTCGATACGCCGTTTATCGCTCTCGGCTTTGGCTATTTGTTCTTTCGCCGCCGCGATCTGTACCGGAATATCCACGCGTCGTGTAAGGAGAGCCTGAGCGGTGGCTTCGAGTTGCAATTTTTTCAGATAAAGTTGCGTAGTGTCTATATAGCCTACGTATTGTCCTTTGGCCGGAACATCTCCTTCGGTAAGGTTTAATTCTTCGATTTTACCCGTTCCTTCGGCCGAAACAATGATTTCGGTTGCTTCGAATACGCCCGAAGCATCGTAACGGAACGCATTGCGGTTGCACGACGTGAAGCAAAGAACCGCTAATGCGGCAAATCGTACGATGTTTGTATGCATGATTTTCATTACAGATTAATTATTATTCCCTTTTGTATGTAGATAAGTATGGACATGGAGCAAATACTGAATTTCGTGCAAAGCCTTTGTCTGCCTTGCTTCTTCTTCGGCGTTGATGTCGCGGATCAGTTCATGAAGCGGATAAACGCCGTTTTGGTATTTGCTTTCGCTTGCCTGTTTGATACGTTCGCGCAGAGCGATGATTTCGTCGTCTTTGACCAAGAGTTTGCGGCTCTTTTCTATCTCGGCTTGCTCTTGTGTGAGCTGCAGATGGGTATGGAACAAAAACGTTTCCCGTTGCAAGGCAATACCGTCGATGTTGGATTGCAGGATGCGCCGTTCGTTTTTCTGCGTGTAGAGGTGGGAGAAAATCCACGTCATCCGCACGCCTCCGAGAGCGAAGAAGTCCGAAGCATCCTTCAGCATGTTTAGTCCCGGACGTCCGTATCCGCCTTGGGCAAAGAGACTCACTACGGGACGGCTTCGGGCCGTTATCGCGCCGGATTGCTTTTCGAACAGGGCGGTTTGCGCTTCGAAGAGCAGGAGTTCGGGGCGCGAAACAGCAGGAGAGGGCAAGACCTCGGCCAAAGGCTTTACCCAGACCACCGGACCGGATACATCCTGGCCGATAAAGAGCGAGAGCGCCCGGCAAAAGGCCGTTTTTGTTTCGGTCTGTTCCGTACGAGCCTGTTCGAGTTGCAAAAGCGCAATGCGAATTTGGTCGAGGTCGGACTGTGTGGCCGTTCCGTTCCGGAACAAAGATGCTACGGTTTTTTGGTTCGAAAGCAGATCGTTTTCTTTCAGGTCGAGAATTTTGAGCCGTTCGTTTACGGCAAGAATACCGAAGAATAATTGGCGGACTTTTTCCCGCACGGCATACAGGCTCACGTGGGTGCGATTCTTTTCCACCTCACTCGCGGCTTTGGTTATGTTGCGCTGCGAAAGGGTCTGCCCGCCGTCCCAGATAGACTGGTTTATATCTACCGTTGCCTTGTACTGGTCTTTGCTCACAGTGGGAATGTGGATGGGAATACCCAGGGTTTCTAAATCGAGGGGCAAGGTGGTCACATCCGACTGATAGGTTGCCTGCCCGCCAAGGGTAACGCGCGGCAGATAATTCCCGGCGATATTGGCCAGCGAGTAGCGCTCCGTTTGTTCAAGCAAATGGTATTGCCTGATGAGTGGGTAATTCTCCCTTGCTTTTTCATAACAATCCTCCAGCGTTACTTGCGCAAAAACCGGCAGAGAGACCCAAAGCGTCATCACCCAAAAACATAGTTTTCTTCTCATATCTGTTTATTGCTAAAAATTTACGGTCGCAAAGCGTTCAGGATAAACCGGACGTTGCTTTCGCGACGTTCGGCCAAGAACTGTTCCCTCACCGCCGGGTCTTTCAACTGCGAAATTTCTTCCAATACCGGCATGGCCAGAAAGACGGAGATGTTGAGCGAAACGATATTCATCACCAAATCCCTCACGGTAATGGGCCGGACGCGTCCTGCCCGGATTTCGTTGTCGAGCATCTGTTGCAGATTCGTAAAGATAACAGACAATTTGGGGGCAAATACCTCCAGAACATGGCGGCGGTTCTCTTTGTTGGTCAATACTTCATTGAGCACAAAACGCGGCAACTGCGGGTTTTGGGCTGCAAAATTGAACTGTTCTCCGATAAACTTCCGCAAAGACGCCTCGAAAGGCAGATGTTCTTCCACAATACCGGTAAAGATTTGGGTAAGCGTTTGCACCTTCTGCAAAAAAATTTGCTGAAAGAGATTCTCCTTCGTCCTGAAGTAGTAATGTAGCATTGAATGACTGATGCCCGCCCGCCGGGCTATCGACACCGTTTTCGCTCCGGCATAGCCATGCTTAAAAAATTCTTCTTCCGCAGCCCGGAGGATGAGTTGTTCCGTATTCATTTCTTTTTCATCCATGATATGTGTATTTAATTATGTCCGACAGTGTTATTCAACAATGCTGTTTGCGCAAAGATAGAGCTTTCTTTTCCTCCGCAAACAAAATTGTTGAATAATATTGTTGCCCGAAAGATTTTGCCGAGACTCTCCCCTATTGGCGTACTTGAAACAAGGGAAGAATAGCCGAATACATTTCCCCAGGCTACCAAGGGAGCCGGCGCTTTTGATACAGTGTCACATAAGATTCAGGAGCGAATCAGGGGCAAGGCCGTTATTTAATCGTCAAACGGATAAGATGGGAAGGGAATAATGTGCATATCGGCGCGAAACTGTTTTGTTCGGCATTGCTTCCATCGTTCTTTCAAGAATCCGGGGTGTTTTTTTGCAATATCCGTCAAGATTTCTACCGCCTGCTGTGTATCTGTATTCCACTCGTTACTGAGTAGCAAGGCCGAAAAATACTTTTCGGCAACGTCTTTCAGGGCTTCCCTGTCAAGGAGACTCTCTACCGCCGCCTTGCGCACTTCCCAACAATTGTCTGTTTTGGCAATAAGGGCCGGTACGGCCGGGTCTACCAGTTTCCGGACGGCTGCCGCACGCACCTCCCAACGGCTGTCTGTTTTAGCGATATTCGCCAGCGAAGCCGGGTCTACCAGATTATCTACCGCCGCCATGCGCACCTCCCAATGGGTGTCTGTTTTTGCCATATCGACCAATGCCGTCGGGTCTACCAGTTTCCGCGCTGCTACGGCGCGAACTTCCCATTTGCTGTCGTTCCGGGCGATGTGAGCCAATATCATCCGGCCGGAAAGATTCCGCACCGCGGCCTCGCGAAGCTCCCAATTATCGTCTGTTTTGGCAATAAGGGCGAGCAGCTCCTGGTCGGCGAGGTTGGAGATGGCTTCTTTGCGAACATCCAAGTCGCTATCGTTTTTTATAATATCGGTCAGTAATTCCGGGTCGGCCAGTTTCCGCACCGCGGCTGCGCGGACGTAAGGTTCGTGGTCGTTTTTGGCCATATCTGCCAATAATTCCCGGTTGGTGAAATTATCTACCGCCGCCGCGCGAACATAAAACACGTTGTCGTTCCGGGCGATGCGCTCCAGCAGAGACGGGTCGGCCAGTTTTCGTACCGCCGCTTTCCGCACGCACCAATGCTCGTCGTTTTGTGCGATACCGGCCAGCACATCCGGGTCGGCAAGATTCTCTATGGCCACCCAACGGACTTTCCAATCGTTATCGTTCCGGGCCACGCCGGCCAATATATCCGGGTCGATAAGGTTTTCCACCGCCGCTTCCCGGACGTAAGACACGCTGTCGTTCCGGGCGATATCGGCCAGGAGTACCGGGTCGGTTATATTACTGACTGCCGCCCGGCGAACATAGCAATTGTCTTCGTTTCGGGCGATGCAGGCCAAGGCCTCCGGGTCGGCGAGCTTCCAGACCGCTGTTTCGCGAATATCGGGACAGGGAGCGTTGCGGGCCACGTCGGCCAGCACATCGGGGTCGACGAGTCTTTCGAGCGCTGCTTTACATACGTTCGGCACTTTGTCGGTTTTCGCCACGTCGGCCAGCAGGAGTTGTCCGGAGAGGTTTTTTACAGCCTCCAAGCGCACTTCTCCGTCTACATCGTTTTTTACCACGTCGGCCAGCAGAAGTTGATCGGTAAGTTTTCGTACCGCTGCCCGGCGCACCTTTTTGTCTTCATTGTTTTTCGCCATATAGGCCAGCAGCGCCGGGTCGGCGATTCTTTTCACTGCCTCCAAGCGAATCTCCCCCTCGTTGTCGTTTTCCGCCACATCGGCCAAGGTTGCTTGATCGGTAAGGGATTCGACAGCCGCGAGGCGTATCCATTTATTCTCGGCATTTTTTGCCAAATGAATCAATTCGGTTTGATTGGTGAGTTTTTCTACCGCCGCTAAGCTCACCTCCTGATTTTCGTCCTTTTTCAGGATATAAATCAGCGTATCCTGGTCGGTAAGTTTTTCTACCGCCGCTTTGCGCACTTTCCAATGTTCGGCCTCTTTGGCTACCTGCGTTAGTTTTTTTCGGTCTATCATTTTTCCAACAGCCCGAAGCGCTTTTACTTCGTCTTTGCTTCTCCAAGCAGGTTCAAATAGTTGTTTCATCCTCATTCTTTTAATTTTTTTATTTATTTATGTTAGGAAGTCCATGGATGATTATGAAAGCGAAACCCTGTTATTTGTCTATTTAAACAGGCTGTGAATGTATGGATTTTTTCAAATCCCTATCCATTATTCCGAGCTTTTTTACATTTTTAATAAATGAACTTGTCCCGACACATAAAACACACATTATTTTCCTTACGGAAGTTGAACAAGGGAGGTACGTGGAAAACATTCGTTGATTATCTTTGTGTCATTTATTAAAACATATTCCATGAACAAATTGAAAATCTTTCTTATGATACTGACGTGCCTCTTCGTTTCCTGCGCAAACAAAAGTACGCCCGACACGGAGAACCAAACGCCTTCTCTTCCCGTTGTTGCAGCGCCCGATTTCAACGTCGACAGCGCTTACCTGTTTGTAGAAAAGCAAGTAAGTTTCGGCCCAAGGGTACCTAATTCGCCGGCACACAAAGCTTGCGGCGATTATCTGATTAGCGAACTAAAGCGTTTCGGCGCCCAATTGCACGTGCAGGAGATGACGCTGACCGCCTACAATGGCGACCGGCTGCAATCGCGCAATATCATCGGTTCGTATAATATAACCAGCCCCAAACGAATCCTCTTGTTCGCCCACTGGGACTCGCGCCCATACGCCGACGAAGATGCCGACCCCGTCACACAACGCATGCCCATCGACGGCGCCGACGACGGCGCCAGCGGCGTAGGCGTATTGCTCGAAATAGCCCGCCGGATAGGAAACCAAACACCCGAATGGGGAATAGATATCATATTCTTCGACGCCGAAGATTACGGAACGCCCACCTTCGATAAAGGAAGTTATACCCTCGATTCCTGGTGCCTCGGCTCGCAGTTCTGGGCCAAAAATCCACATACGCCCAATTATAAAGCAACGTATGGAATCCTACTCGACATGGTGGGAGCGAAAAATGCAACCTTTTTCAAAGAAGCATTGTCTGTTCGGAGAGCTTCTTTTCTTGTAGAAAAAGTATGGAATACAGCCCGCGACTTAGGCTACGGCAAGTACTTTATTCAGGCCAAGGGAGGAGGGGTCACCGACGATCATGTATACGTTATTGCCGGGCGCAACATCCCTTGTATCGACATCATCAACTATGATACGGAAAACACACATGGATTCGCCGACTACTGGCATACGCACAACGACACCATGGAGAATATCAGCCGGGAAACCTTAAAAGCCGTCGGACAAACGGTATTGGAAGTAATTTATCAAAACGATTAAACGCTTTATTTATGACTCAAACGATAAACGAACAACAAGATGCCCTTATTGAAGAATTTGCCTCCCTCACCGACTGGATGGACCGTTATGGTCTGCTGATAGAACTGGGGAACTTACTTCCTCCTCTCGACGAACAGTACAAAACCGAGAGCAACCTGATAGAGGGCTGCCAGAGCCGGGTATGGCTACATGCTGTTTTGAGCGAGGGGAAAATTTATTTTCAAGGCGAGAGCGACGCTGTTATCGTCAGAGGTATCGTATCGTTATTGATACAGGTACTCTCCGGACATACGCCGCAGGAAATAGTAGAGGCCGACCTTTATTTTATTGAACAGATAGGATTAAGGGAGCATCTCTCCCCTACCCGCTCCAATGGCTTAGTCGCCATGGTGAAACAAATGCGCATGTATGCCCTGGCCTTTAAGATAAAAGAAGGATAGTTTCGGGCCGAACGGCGCAGGATTGGCCGGGAAGAAGGCCTATATGGACTTTATGTTGCCCATTTCGAGAATGAAGCCGAGCGCGATATATGTTGATTAACTTTTCCTGTATTCTTTAGGAGACACACCAACGAGCCGTTTGAAATACTTACCAAAGAACGACTGCGACGGAAAATTAAGTTCGTCACTGATTTGCTGTATTGTCATGTTTGTAGATTTCAACAACGCTTTCCCTTCAAGCATTACATAATCGTCTATCCATTCCCCAGCCGCCTTCCCACTGGTCTGCTTTATAATAGTAGACATATATTTGGGTGTGATACATAGTTTATCCGCATAAAATTCCAATCGTCTATGATGTTTGTAATGAACCTGCACTAACTTCACAAAATGATCGACAAGCATTTCGTGCTTTGATTTCTGTTTGTCATCCGAGGCTTTATGGAGACTGAATCCCACACCATAAAAGAGGGCTCTGGTCAGATTTTTCGCTATTTCCAATCGATTCGGATGATCTTTCACACTTATCGCTCTCTGCATCATCGTGTAATAGATCTGCATGGCCTCCATTCCCTCTGATCCTAAAGGTATACAAGGATTATCGCGCACCGATACGAATGTCGAAAACGTATCTTCTATACCCAAACTGCCGACAAATCGTTTGGACATAACAATGAACATCCCGGAAAAATCAGGACTTATGTACTCATATTCCAATATCTGGTCGGGCATAATAATAATCATACCTGCACCTTTGGAATGGTAGGGTTTTAAGTCCATTTTCCCTTTCATTTCTCCTTTTTCGTAGATAATAGCCGTAACCACATCCACCTTGAACGGATATTCGAAAATAGAAGATATGATTGGTTTGTTCAACAGAATAAAATCATCTCCTATTGATTCCACATTAGGCATATTTGCTAATTCCGGACGCCAATCGAAAAGCCCTATTATATTTCCCATAGCCTTATTAATTTCCGGCAAAGAAAGATTGTTGGATTTAATTTTGCAAGCATAAAAGGTTAAATGGCCAATATTTTATCCACTTGACCTTTTCTACAACGTTTGTGCCCCATAGTTTTGCACCATCGAAAATCGGGATATAAAACCGGATTATAGTATAAACAATAAAACAAATAAAACGATGAAAGTAAAAGGTAAAATAATCATGATTACAGGCGGTGGCAACGGATTAGGGCGCGAACTTGTATTAAATCTTCTCCACAAAGGAAGTAAGGTCGTAGCGTTGGATATAAATAAAACCGCACTCGAAGAAATCCGGCAACTTGCCGGAAAAGATGCCGATTCATTGATGACAATAGAAACCGATATTACCGACGGGTCAAAGATAGAAGATGCGGCAAAGAAAATTTCCAATAAATTCAAAGCGATCGACGGCGTTATTAACAATGCCGGCATTATTCAACCTTTCCGGAAAGTGAATGATCTTGATGCAAACACGATAAACAGAGTATTCGAAATTAATTTTATGGGTACACTAAATATCATCAAAGTATTTCTCCCCTACTTATTGGAACGATCCGAAGCTCATATTGTTAATATATCGAGCATGGGCGGTTTCCTTCCGGTTGCAGGACAAGCTATATACGGAGCATCGAAAGCAGCCGTAAAGATACTGTCGGAAGCGCTCACGTCTGAACTCTCCGAAACGAACATAGGGGTCACCACTGTTTTTCCGGGAGCAATGCTCACCAATATAAAAGCTAATTCCGGCTTAGGTGCGGATGCCGGCGCCGGTCCGGAGGGACACTCCAAAGATGCGGCATTTTCTCCGGCCAAAGCCGCTGAAATGATTACCGACGCTATTGAGCATAATAAACCACGACTGTATATCGGAAAAGATGCCAAGTTTATGAATATCCTTTACAAATTGAATCCGGGGATGGCTACCCATTGGATCTATAGTAAAATAAATCATAAGATGTAAAACATGAAACCGGTATGTGTTATAACAGGGTCACCACACATGGGTGATTACAAAAAGATTATAGAAGTCAATGCTCTCGGAACAATCAACATAAACGAATGAGGCGCGCAAACCCGGGAATGAGGCGCGTATTCCCGGGAATGAGGCGCGTATTCCCGGGAATGAGACACGTATTCCCGGGAATGAGACACGTATTCCCGGGAATGAGACACGTATTCCCGGGACTGAGACACGTAGTCCCGGGAATGAGGCACGCATTCCCGGGAATGAGCAACGTCTG
>JAISZY010000028.1 GCA_031284375.1 Tannerellaceae bacterium
GCCATCGGCGACCCGACGCTTGTAGGCGCCTTTATCCGCCACGATTCGCTCTTCATCTCCCCGCTCAAGAACGTGCCCGCCGAGACCACCGTCAAGCTCAAGTTCAACTCCAACGGCAAGGTGATTGAAAAGACGCTCAACGTAACGGTGCAGCCCGGCGCCATCGAAAATTCGGTGACGGGCGTCGCGCTCAACCGTACAACGGCCAGCCTCGAAGTAGGCAAGACGCTCCAGCTCGCCGCCACCGTAGCCCCGACGAATGCCGACAACCGGACGGTGATCTGGACGTCGAGCCAGCCGCTCATTGCTTCGGTCGATGCCTCCGGCCTCGTCACGGCGATTCTGGCTCCCGGCACGGTGACGATTACCGCCACCACCCAGGAAGGCGGCTTCACGGCCACGTGTACCCTCACTACCCAGGCCGTTTCTACGCCCGGCATTGTGGAGAACCCCTTCGAGCTGAACCTTCAGACGTTGGCGCTCGCCCCGGCTCAGACGGCGCAACTGGCGCTCACGGCCCCGCAGCACTTCAACACAACGTGGAGTTCTACCGTTACGTCGGTAGCCACCGTTACGCAGGCCGGCTTAGTGACAGCCCTCGCGGCCGGCACGACGCGCATCATTGCCCGCGACATTGCCCAGGGCAAGGCCGACACCTGTATCGTAACCGTCACCGCCTTGCCGGCAACCTATACGCTTACGCTCAATACCACGACGCTCTCGCTGATGCAAGGCGGACGCTCTACGCTTCAGGTAGTGGTCACGCCGCAGCAAACGGGAGGGACGCTCCAGTGGTCGTCGTCGAACCCGTCCATAGCCGACGTTAGCTCGTCCGGTACGGTGATAGCCGTTTCGCCGGGCACGACGCTGATAACGGTTAGGCTCGGCACGGTATCGGCCGTTTGCGCCGTAACGGTAACGGCTCCGGTATCGCAGCTCGCCACGAGCGGCATAACCCGCACCGAAGCAAGCGTAGCCTTCCCCAAAGCGAGCAATGCGTCGTACTACCTGGCCCACGTCTACGAGTTGTATTCGGGAGGGGTGAAGCCCTTCCTCACGCTCAAGGTCACGCCGGACGGCGAAGTGACTCTCCGCGCTGCGGCCGGCAACAACTTGGTCATACCTCTGTCGTACCTCAAGCCGTCTACCTCGTACCTCGTGCATCTGGAAACGATACGCGAAAAAGGCGGCAAGTCGGAAGTGATCAAGACCGAGGCGGTAGCCTTCACCACGTCGGGCAACGCTACGGGTCTACTCTCGCCTGAGGCCGTTGCTCCAAGGGTATCCTACGCCGACGGCGCGCTCCATATAGAGCATCTGGAGGGTAGCGACTGTATCCTGACGTCGCTCCACGGACAGACGGTACAGCGGTTTCACGTTGCCGAAGTCTCCGAGCGTCGCTTTGTAGATCTGCCCGCCGGCATGTACATCCTGACGGCCGTAAACGCCCAACAGCGAAAGGTCTTCAAGATTGTAGTCCGGTAAGGTTTTTTTAGTGGTTAGTTGGTTTAGTGATTAATTGGGCGTCATTTGCGAAGGCGTAACCTGAAGCAATCCATCCACACGCATCCTGGATTGCTTCGCTTCGTTCGATGACGGGGCGCCCAAGCGCTAACCAACTAACCACTAATCACTAATTAGCTAACCACGAATCATTAGGTTTCTTCCGAAGAATAGTATATTTTTGCATCAATCTTTTTTTAAATCAATTACAAAACAAAACAGAAGTATGTATCACGCAGAAGAACAATTTAAGAAGTTAGGGCTAACGTTGCCTCCGGCGCCGAAACCCTTGGGAGTGTATAAACCGGCCCTTTTGGTGGAAGGAAAGTATTTGTATCTGTCGGGTCACGGGCCTGTACGGAACGACGGTACGTTGATTAAAGGCCGTATAGGACGCGATATCTCGCCCGACGAAGGAAAATTTGCAGCCCATCAGGTGGGACTTACCATGCTGTCTACCATTCAGAGCTATTTAGGTAGTCTGGATAGGGTAAAAAGAGTAATCAAAGTATTGGGGATGGTGAATTGTACGCCGGATTTTGAACGTCATCCCTATATCATCAACGGATGCAGCGAATTGTTTGCCGCCGTTTGGGGAGACAACAACGGAGTAGGCACAAGAAGCGCCGTAGGATTCGGCTCGCTCCCCGATAATATCCCGGTAGAGATAGAAGCGATATTTGAAGTAGGCGAAGAGTGAAAGATTACATTATATCCGATATAGCCCGGATAGATTCGCCGGCCTTGGCGGTGTACGAAGACAAAGTCCGAAACAATATCCTGCTGGCCATTCAAATGACGGGAGATGCAGACCGGCTTCGTCCGCATATAAAAACGCATAAGATGGAAGCCGTTTGCCGGATGATGATAGACTTGGGAATAAGCAAATTCAAATGCGCCACCATTGCCGAGGCCGAGATACTGGCAAAGGAGAACGCCCCGGATGTGCTATTGGCTTATCAGCCGGTAGGGCCGAAGATAGAGCGATTGCTGAAATTGGTCGAAACCTATCCGCACACCCGTTTCTCCTGTTTGGTAGACTGCCCGGAGAATGTCGTCGCTATGGATACGGCGGCCGGGCGATCGTCCTTACCGCTCCACGTTTTTGTGGATGTGAATGTAGGCATGAACCGTACCGGCGCCTCTCCGCAGCAAGCCGTTGAGTTGGCCAAGCATATTTTGCCGCTGAAGCATATCCGCGTGGCAGGGCTTCATGGGTACGACGGACATATACACGATACCGGCCTCGCAGAAAGACAAAAGGCGGCCGACGCATCGTTTGCCGAATTAGACAAGGCGTATCAGGCCCTCTCTCCCCTCTTTTCCTATCCCTTGGCGAGGGTGGTGGGAGGAACGCCCACATTCCCGATACACGCTTGCCGGTCGGAGGTAGAATGTAGCCCCGGCACCTTTGTGTTCTGGGACTGGGGATACCGGGAGACCTTTCCCGATATGCCGTTTCAGTATGCCGCGCTGGTAATCTGCCGGGTGATTTCCGTGATAGACGAACGGCGGATATGCCTCGACCTGGGGCACAAATCCATCGCTTCCGAAACGCCCCTTCCGCGCGTGCACTTCCCGAATGCCGGCATAACTCCTATCGCCCACAGCGAAGAACATCTCGTGGTCGAAACGCCCGATAGCCGGCTTTATCCGGTGGGAAGCGTATGCTATGGCGTACCGGTGCATATCTGTCCCACGGTTGCTTTGTACGAAAAGGCTTTCGTGATAAAAGACCATCAAGTGGCAACCACCTGGCCCATCCGCGCCAGAGATCGTTTTATAACCATTTAAACTCCCCCGAAACTCATGTCCGACTTATTTATTATAGACGCCCATCTCGACTTGAGCATGAATGCGTTGGAATGGAACCGCGATTTGCGTGAACCTATCGAAGAAATCAATCGCCGGGAAGCCGGCATGACCGACAAGCCCGACCGGGCGCACGCTACCGTTTCTTTCGGCGAATTGCGGAAAGGACGTATCGGCTTGGTGGTTGCCACACAAATAGCCCGTTACGTATCTCCCGATAATCCCCTTCCCGGATGGCATTCGCCGGAACAAGCCTGGGCGCAAACCCAAGGTCAGTTGGCCTGGTACAAGGCGATGGAAAACGATGGACAAATGGTGATGATAAAAGACCGGGATGCCTTAGACGCACATCTCCGGCTATGGATGAACGACGAACCTCGCGATAAGAAACCTGTCGGATACGTGTTGAGCATCGAAGGAGCCGATTCGTTTGTTACCCTCGATTACTTGGAACAAGCTTACCAATACGGATTGAGAGCCGTCGGTCCGGCGCATTACGGCCCCGGACGTTATGCCAACGGAACAGACTCGGCGGGACGCTTGAAGCCGATGGGACAAGCCTTGCTGAAGAAAATGGACGAACTGGGTATGATTCTCGACGTGACCCATCTGAACGACGACGCCTTCCATCATGCGCTGGAATTATACAAAGGCCCGGTGTGGGCAAGTCATAACAACTGCCGTGTCTTTGTGAACCACAACCGGCAGTTCGGCGACGAGATGATACGCGCCCTGATGGAACGAAACGCCGTTATCGGCCTGGCGCTGGATGCCTGGATGATGACGCCGGGATGGATAAGAGGCGTTTCTACTCCCAAGAGCATGAATTGCAGTCTGGAGATTATGGCCGACAACATCGACCATATCTGCCAATTAGCGGGAAACGCCCATCATGCCGCCATCGGCAGCGACTTAGACGGCGCCTTCGGAACCGAGCAATGCCCCTACGATCTGACAACCATTGCCGATATACAAAAAGTTTTCGGGATACTGAAAGGCCGAGGCTATAGCGATACGGATACGGAAGCCATAGCCCACGGTAATTGGATTCGTTTTATGCGTTGGGCGCTTCCTTAAGGGAGCCTTCGGCCGTAAGGCTCGGATAAAACATTCGATACGATTTGACCGACCATTTGCTTAAGCTCCTCCAGAAAAGTGCGCGCTTCGTAAGTTCCGCGCTCTATCAGGCGGAGTTTCTTTTCCCACAGTCCGGTTAGTTCGGCGCTTTTGAGCAGTTCTTCGCGTATGGCGCCTATGAGTTCCTTTCCCGTTGAGGTCGGGTAGAGATTCTTCTTCTCTTTGTTGATATAGTTGCGTTTGAAAAGTGTTTCGATAATCGCGGCACGCGTAGAAGGGCGTCCGATGCCGTTTTCTTTCAGCGCATCGCGCAGTTCATCGTTTTCCACCCATTTCCCGGCTGTTTCCATGGCACGCAGCAAAGTAGCTTCGGTATAGGGCTTGGGCGGTTGCGTCCACGTTTCTTTCAGGATAGGTTGATGAGGGCCGCTCTCTCCTTTGGCGAAAGCCGGCAGCACGCTATTTTCTTCTGCCGGTTCGGCATCGGGTTCTTTCGGCTCGGCTCCGAAAACAATGCGCCAACCCGGTTTTAGTATTTGTTTGCCGGTTACCTTAAAGTCTACTTTGCCTACGGCTCCCATCACGGTTGTAGTAGATACTTCGCAATCCGGATAAAAAGCGGCGATGAAACGCTTTGCCACACAATCGAACACCTTCCGTTCGTTTTCCGACAAGGAATGTGCCGGGTGGCCCGTTGGAATGATGGCGTGATGGTCGGTTATCTTCGCATTGTCGAATACTTTTTTGCTTTTGGGAATGGCGCGTTCCAGCACGGGCGCCGTCAGGTGGGCGTAATCCGTCAGTCCCTTCAGTATATTCGGAACCTTGGGGTACAAATCTTCGCTCAGGTAGGTAGTATCTACACGGGGATAGGTGGTTGCTTTTTTCTCGTACAAGGATTGGATAAGCTTTAGCGTTTCATCGGCGCTGAAGGCAAACTTCTTGTTACATTCCACTTGCAGCGACGTGAGGTCGAACAAACGGGGGGCGTATTCCTTTCCTTTCTTTTCGGATATATTCGTTACCGTAAAATCTTCCTGCCTTACGGATTCCAGAAAACGTTCGCCTTCTTCTTTTTGCGCGAATTTCCCTTTGACGGCCGAGAAGGTTGTGTGGCGATAAACCGTTTTCAGTTCCCAGTAAGGTTCCGGTTTGAAATGGTCTATCTCCGCTTGCCGGTTTACGATTAGCGCCAAGGTGGGCGTTTGTACTCTTCCGATAGACAATACTTGCTTGTTTTGTCCGTAGCGCAAGGTGTAGAGCCGGGTGGCGTTCATGCCCAACAGCCAGTCGCCTATCGCGCGCGACAGCCCTGCTTCGTAGAGTTTGGTAAATTCGCTTTCCGCCTTTAGCTTCTTAAAACCTTCGCGTATGGATTCTTCCGTAAGGGAAGATATCCACAAGCGATAGACCGGGCATTTGCATCCGGCCTTTTGCAATACCCATCGCTGAATAAGTTCTCCTTCTTGCCCGGCATCCCCGCAGTTGATTACCACTTGGGCGTTCCGCATCAGGTTCTCTATCACTTTGAACTGCTTTTCGTATGTGGGATTATTGATGAGTTTGATGCCAAAGCGCGCGGGAATCATCGGCAGGGCGGAAAGACTCCATCGTTTCCAACTTTCGGTATATTCGTGCGGTTCTTTCAGCGTACACAAATGTCCGAAGGTCCAGGTAATCTGATAACCGTTTCCTTCGATATATCCATCCATTCTCTTGGTAGCGCCGAGCGCGCCGGCTATTTCGCGCGCTACGCTTGGTTTTTCGGCAATACAGACTTTCATCTAAAATTGTTCCAGTACTTCTATCCGTTTCCGAATGGGGGGATGGGTGGCAAAAAGACCGCTCAAGCCGCTAAGCATGCTCTTGGCTTGCTTGCCGGGATGTTCGATAAACAATTGGGCTACGTCTTCCCGCGTAACGGCTTCGATATCCGGGTCGGCCGATATTTTGCGCAGAGCGCTTGCCAGGGCATGGGGTTTTTTCGTCATCTCGGCCGCTCCGGCATCTGCCAGGTATTCGCGCTTTCTCGATATGGCAAAACGCATCAGGGTAGAGAAGAAATATCCGATGGCGGCCACGATAATAGCCAGCACAATGAGGAGGAGAACCGAACCGCCGTTGTTTTTATTGTTCCGCCTTTGAGGAACGCGAAACATCTGAAACATCATCCGAAAACATATCTGCGACAGCATGGCAAAGATTCCTACAAAGACGATGGATACAATCAGCAGCCTCACGTCGCGGTTGCGGATATGAGACAGTTCGTGCGCTATGACCGCTTCCAATTCCTCGTCGTTCAGCTTCTGTATGATGCCTGTCGATAACGTCACGGCATACGTGCGGTTGTTGATGCCGCTGGCGAAGGCGTTCAGCGAACTGTCGTTGATTACGTTTATTTTCGGCATGTTCATCCCCTGACTCATACACAGGTTTTCCACCAGGTTGTAGACCCGTTTATTTTCTTTCCGTTCCAAAGGGCGGGAACCGGTGGCTTGGCTTATTATCCGGGTATTGCTTAGATAGGCAAACAGAAACCATAGCAGTATTCCTCCCAATACGTATGGGGCGATGCGGATAAATATTTCGTTCGATACGGCTTGTATGCCTACATCTTCGCTGAGCGGTTCCCGGTAGAAAACAAAATACGTACTCAGCAGACAAAACAGGTACGTAAGTCCTACCGCCAAGCAAGGAAACAACAGAAGCAGAAGCAGGGAACGGAAATTGTTCCTCCGCTTCTGAGTTTGTATCCCAATATATTTCATCGCTTCTTAAAATTGTATTTTGGGGGCTTCTTCGTATGTGCTCCGTTGCTCGCCCAAATCGAACATGATTTCTTTTTGGAAGCCGAACATACCGGCAATGAGATTGGAAGGGAACGTCTGAACGGCGTTGTTCAGTTCTTTGGTGGCCGAGTTGAAGTAACGTCTCACGGCCGAGAGTTTGTTTTCCAAATCGGCAATCTCTTCCTGCAGATGCATAAAGTTCTGATTGGCCTTCAAATCCGGATAAGCTTCGAGCGTTATCCGCATACCGGCAAGAGCGGAGCTTAGCGTATTTTCGGCTACAATCTTGTCGTTTATCGTTTGCGCATGCATGGCGCCGTTGCGGGCGCTGATTACTCTGTCTAACGTTTCTTTTTCGTGAGAAGCGTATCCCTTCACGGTTTCCACCAACTGGGGGATGAGGTCGTGCCGTTGTTTCAGTTGCACATCTATATCGGCAAAAGCATTTTCGCGGTTATTTCTCAACCGCACCAAAGAGTTGTACATCGAGCCTACGATAAGGGCCAGTACAACGATGATTCCAATAACGATAAGTAATGTCATGTTTTTAGTGTTATAGTACGGGAACAAAGATATAAAAAATAATACCCTGCACAAGGTATTTCACGAAACGGGCGTTTGCTTACCTTTGTCTATCTAATTAATAACACGATGAAGAAAAGAGATTTTTTAAAATCAAGCCTGTATGCCGTCGGCGGACTGGGACTTTGTTCCGCCGTGGCCGCATCGCCGCACGTAACGCCAAAGCCGGTAGCCGGCGGCGGAAACAATGTGCTTAGCGCACATCAAACGAAGGTAAATAAAAGAGAAAAAGCGCTGGCCGTTCTCGACCGGTCGAAACCGAACAAATACGTGCCGGCCGCTTTTTTTATGCACTTTCAGGACAAATTAGGCCAAGGGGCGATTGACCGCCATGTGGAATATTTCCGCGCCACAAACATGGATTTTGTAAAGGTGCAATACGAACAGACGGTTCCTTTTTTGGAAACAATCAAGAAACCGGAAGACTGGGACAAAATTCCGGTCTATTCCGAGACCTTTTTCGAGCCTCAGCTTGCCGTAATCGAGGCCTTGGCCAAGGCCTTGAAATCCGAAGCCCTGATTATCCCCACCGTGTATTCGCCCTTCATGCTGGCCGGACAAACCGTGGGTAAAAACGTTCTGACGCATGCCCGCGAAAATCCCGACGCCGTAGCCAAAGGAATGCAACACATCACGGAAAGCGTCCTGAATTATATCCATGGAGCCATCAAACGGGGAGCCGACGGATTCTATATCTCCACCCAAGGAGGCGATGTGAAGAACTTCGGCGACACGCCGCTTTACGACAAACTTATACTGCCCTTCGACACCATCGTATCGCAGGAAGCCGGCAACAAGGCGACGGTGAATATCCTCCACATCTGCGACTACAACAGCCCGTACAGCCAGATACGGAAATTTACCTCCTATCCGGGCAGCATCATCAATCCGCCGATTCGGCTGGCCGACGGCTCTCCGGTGAGCACAAAAGAAGTGCAGCAAATTTTTGACCGTCCGGTGATGGGCGGTTTAGACCGGCTGGGTATTCTCGCCAAAGGAAATCCCGAAGAAATAAAGGTAGAAGTAGATAAAGTCTTCGCCGATGCCTCGCCCAACTTCATCCTGGCGGCAGACTGTACGGTGCCCGGCGAAGTGCCCTGGCAAAATCTGAGGGCTGTCATTGATTATGCGCACGAATGGCGAACAAATCACTGAAAATCACATGAAGCCCATCGGGTAATATGCCGTTCGCATCGCAAAGAACGCCCCGCAAGTGGTGGGGCGTTCGCGCAAAAAATCCAAAACGCCAAACCGGTAGTTGGGGCATCGCGCAAAAAATCCAAAACGCCAAACCGGTAGTTGAGCCATCGCG
>JAISZY010000224.1 GCA_031284375.1 Tannerellaceae bacterium
TTCTCCGGCGAATATGACGAGTCCATTAAATCGCTTGGAAGCTTCCTGCAAATGTATCCCACCACCACGCATGCTATCCAGGCTAATTTCTACCTCGGCGATTGCTTATTCCGGAAACGGCAATATAACGAAGCCAAGAAATACTTCGATTATGTGATCACCCAGCCGCAAAACTCTTTCACAGAACTTGCTTTGTTGGGGTATTCTCGCTGCGTATACAGTCTTGAAGACTACAACGAGGTAATAAAATCATACGGAAAACTGCTCATTTCCACCAAGGGGGAAAATTATAAACTCGAAGCCACATACCGGATTACAGAGGCCTACTTCAATCTTGAAAATTATCAGAAAGCGATTGAGATGGCGCAAGAGGTGATTGAACTTTCATCCGAGGGCGGCGAACAGGAACGGCTGAAAGCCCTACTCATACGCGCAAAATCGACACAACAGACAGGACACGACGAAGACGCCCTGGCATTTTACAAACACCTGTCCGACAACTTTATCAAAACGCCCGAAGGCGCCGAGGCCGCATTCCGCGCCATTGACATACTGCATCAAAGCGGCCGCGACGAAGAAGCCGAAAATGCTATACTCGCTTTCTCGGAAGCGCAAAGTAAACAACCCTACTGGCTGGCGCAAAGCCTCATCATTTTAGGCGACATTTACGTGGCACAAAACGAAATAGAACGGGCAAAAGCCACTTATAACAGTATACTCGGAGGATATACCATGGGAGGAGACGGAATAATTGACGCTGTAAAAATACGTATAGATGCAATTCAATAGTATATGACAGCACATTACACTACCATATTTATTGCCGGATTGATGCTTTGCTCAAGCACTACTATTGTGGCGCAACAGCCTTCAAAAACAAAGCAAAACACCGGCACAGGGATTGACCCTACTGTTGAAATTGTGACCGATTATGAAGGAAAACTCCTCGGAGCCGATAAAATTGACATCACCTATAACGCTAACGATTCTACAATACACCCGAAAATAAAATTTACCTATCCGTTTAATACACAAGGCATGCAGAGCCGTTTTTCGCTTGAACCCATTTCCGCCATTTCATTGGCCACCGACAATCTGCTCCTGTCCGATACGGGATACGGCTACTTCCGCGCAGGGTTTATGTACCCCGTAGCCCCCGAAGCCGACCTCTACCTCCACAGTCAGTTGTCGCGGGAATCGGCCGTGAGCATTTACCTCAAACATCGCTCGTTTTGGGGAAAATCGCCGCTCTACGACCAGGCGCCCGTAACTCCGCTACCCATCGCCAATGAAATTTTATCGGAACACGAAACAACACAGGCCGGCGTAGCGCTGCAACACATCTACAAACAAGTCGCCATAAGCGTCAAATCGGAGTATAAACACCGCTCCCTGTTGTATTACGGTCAGGATACGCTCCTTCTTCGGGAGGACCCGGGACACGCCGAAAGCAGCTTCGTGCGCAACTTTATGCGCCAAACATTCAATATCTTCAAAAACGACGCCCGCATATATACCCGGAACAATTCCGATAAAACATTCTCGTTCGACCTTGGGGCGCAATTCGACTATATCAGGGAATCGGCGCACCGCTATGGCAACAGGCCTATAAGGCAATATACCGTGGGCATGGACGGATTCCTCAATTTGAAAATGAACGCATACCATGCCTTTAATGTACAACTTTTCTCCCAGGCATACAACCGCGACAACCTCACCAGGCAACTTTCTTCGGGGCTGTTCAACGCCGCGCCCTCCTATGTGTTCCAGAACAGCGTTGTAAAAGCGGCTGCAGGCGTAAAGGCCGAAGGCATTTATGACGGACACGGGTTGAATTACAACTTCTACCCCTCCCTGTTCTTTCATTACATTACTTATAATGGGCTGGCCATCCCATATCTTGAAGTGTCGGGCGGCACAACCCTCAACCCCTACGACAAAATTACTGCCGAAAACCCTTACGTACTACCGGGTTTAGATGTATCGAACACCCGTACCAGAATAGAAGGCGAGGCCGGTGTCAAAGGAAAGTTCAGCACGATTTTCGCCTATTGCCTGAAAGTATCCTACGCGATGATCGACAGCATGTACTTTTTCGTCAACAGCACAGAACCCATCAACGAAGGTGCAGGTAACACAGGCGCCTCCATCCTCAGCAACTTTGATGTGGAGTATGACAACATATCAAGAATCACCACAAGCCTTGAGCTAAGCGCCAAGTATAAGAACTTCGACGCCATGTTTTTCTTCAATTACAACCACTACAAACTGGACACGCTGGAAAATGCATGGCACAAACCCAATATCGAAGTGGGATTGCAAGCATGCTACAAATGGGGATCGTTCATTTTCACCCTTAACACATTTTTCCGCGGGAAAACGCCTGTACTGCTGCCCGCATTCTACGGTGCCGACACTGCGATAAAAGCATACATGAACCTGGGGCTTACGGCAGAATACCGCATCACCGAAAAAATATCCGTCTTCCTCCAGGGAAACAACCTGCTGCACCAGCACTATCAAGACTATTACCTCTACTACCATCCGGGCGTCACCGTCGGCGGAGGCCTTACGGTTTCCTTTTAACCGTTCGCGCGCGAACTTCCGCTAAGGTTAAAATTGTTGCGCCAACAGCGCCGATTTTCGTTTTTTTTTCCTACCTTTGCACACTTACAAAATGAAGAATTTATGACTCCGGAAAACGAGAAACAAACGACCAATTCCTACTCGGCCGAGAACATCCAAGTGCTCGAAGGCCTTGAGGCGGTTAGGAAACGTCCGTCAATGTATA
>JAISZY010000263.1 GCA_031284375.1 Tannerellaceae bacterium
ATCGAGTTTAGCGTGAATGCCGTCATTCTCGACCGAAATGATTTGCAATGGACGGCATTGGCCAACATCACCAGCAATAAAAACCAGATTGAAAAACTCGGAACATCCGGATTCATCTCCGGCTCTACCATTGTAGACGTAGGTTTGCCGCTCGGAACGTTTTACGGTTATGTATTCGACGGTATTGTACAGCCGGGCGAAGAAGCCGCCACGCCTGTTCCTACTTGGATAACCGGCGACAAAGCGGTTCATGCCGGCGATGCTAAATTTGCCGACAAAGGTGGAGATCCCGGCGTGATAGACAGCAACGACCGCGTAGTGCTCGGCGATGCGCAGCCCGATTTTATATACGGATTTGCAACCCGGCTGAATTACCGGAACTTCGACTTCTCGGCCTCTTTCCAGGGAAGTCATGGAAACGAACTATATAACGCTTTCCGCAACACCTTGGAAACGCCGTCGCACAGTTATAACGGTTCTGCCGTTCTGGCCGACCGGTGGACGCCAACCAACACCGATACCGACGTACCGCGAGCTATTCCCGTTCCTTATTCGACAATCGACAGTCGTTATATCGAGGATGCCTCCTATCTGCGTCTCAAAGATGTCACATTGGGATATACGTTTCGTTTGAACAAGTCGCAGCTTGCACCCTCCGTCCGGTTGTTTGTCTCGGCACAAAACCTGTTCGTGCTAAGCCCTTACACGGGCTACGACCCCGAAGGTTCTCGCAACGGTTTAAGCGACCTTGAAATAGGCGTAGACAACGGAGCTTATCCTCGTGCAAAAACATTCCTCACCGGTCTGAGCATATCTTTTTAAATATCAAGTATCAACGTATAAACAAGAAATATAATGAAAAAAATACTTGTCTCCTTCGTTTTATCGGTCTTTCTCGCTGCCTGCAATGATTTAGACCTCGAACCCATCAATGGGGTGGACGTAGAACAATTCTTCCGTTCGGACAACGACGCTATCCTTGCTATCAACGGCGTATATGCCGCATTGGTAGAATCTCAGAGCGTTGTTCTGGCCTGGTGTGTAGACTTGGGTTCTGATGTATCGCAAAACGGAACGTCGATGCCCGAAGGTTCCGGAGCCGAATTGTCGGCCTTTCAATTCAATGCCTTAAACCAACATACCTATTGGGCATGGGGCGATAATTATTACGGCATCGGAAACGCAACGACGCTCATCGATAAACTGAACGACCCGCAAACAACCGTGTCGGAGAGTATCCGCCGACGGGTGCGGGGGGAAGCCGAATTTTTACGCGCCTATTATTATTTTTCAATCATACAACTTTTCGGAGATATTCCACTCATAGAAGAAGCGAGCTTCAATGCCGGGATAGATGCCCAACGAGAAGATCGCCACAAGGTATATGCTTTTATTGTGAAGGATTTGGAAAACGCTATCAACGACTTATCGGATTATCCTACCTTTACTTCCTACGGCGACGGCGATAGGGGACGGGTTTCGCAACAAAGCGCATACGGATTGTTGGCCAAAGTATACTTAGTCTGGGCGCAAACAGACGGAGTGGATAATCCGGACGCTAAATACGAGAAGGCCATCGAAAACGCAAACAAAGTAACGGGCTATTCGCTGGAAGAAAATTTTCACCGGAATTGGGAAAAGGATAATCGCTACGGGAAAGAAATGCTTTTCTCGGCCAATTACACCCTCTCGCAGGAAAGCTTTGGCGATGGAGGCAATCACTTAACCCATTGCGCCTTTTCAACAGGATTCAATAACGAAGAAACGCCGCATGTTGTGGTAAGCGACCGTACGTTTTTCGACCGTTTCGACGACCGTGACCAGCGGAAATTGGCCACCTTCCTTACCCACGCCGTGAATCCCGACAACGGCGACACGACGCTTTACACCTTGCCGCGTTATGCAAAGTACGTGGATCTGACCGCTCCGTCCACCAGTTCCAAAAACCGTGAACTGAACGCTTCCATTCTGCGTTACGCCGAAGTGCTTTTGGTTAAAGCGGAAGCAATCAACGAACGATACAAACAACCCAATCAGGAAGCTTACGAGGCCATCAATCAAGTGCGCCGCCGGGCTTTCCGTGTGGGTGAATATGCCAACGCTGCAACACAACTTACCGAAGAAGAAATAGAATTGAAAAACTTGGATTATCGCGGCTTTCAACAAGCCTTGCGTCGTGAACGTTTGTTTGAATTAACCTACGAACAAGTTCGCTGGTACGACCTTGTTCGCTGGAAAGTGCTGATAAAAACCGCTAAGCGGGTTTCGGCATCTAACAAAAAAACAAACGTCTCGGCAATTCATTACCGTTTCCCTATCCCTCAGTCGCAACGTGACCTCAACGATGGATTATGGCAAAACTGGGGATACACCGGCTCGACCGAAAGTGAACCAATCTATGCTCAACCCGGTTACGAAGGCGGACCGGATAACAACGACGGTTGGACGGACGAAGAAATCCGATACTTGTACGAACATATTTCGACACCGAAAATTCCTCAATAAATCGCTATGAAACAATCCGTTTTTATTGCATTGGCCCTTCTTTTCTGCTCTGCGCTTTATGCACAGAAAAACATAGAAGCTATTCGCAAACAAACGATCGAAGCCCATCTGTCTTTCCTGGCCAGCGACGCACTTGAAGGTCGCCAGGCCGGAAAGCCGGGTGGTCGCGTGGCGGCAGAGTACATCCAAGCCGTATGGAAGGAATTAGGTATAAAGCCTTTCTTCAATACATATTTCCAGTTGTTCGAAGCCTTCAGTCCTGCGCGAGACTTGGGAATGGATTTTCAAGTTCACCCCGATTCGGTTGCAAAGTACAAGCAATTGCCGGCTTACCGCCGTTTGACTTTACAAAATGTAGTGGGCTATATAGAAGGTAAAAGGAAAAACGAGTATGTAGTTATCGGCGCTCATTACGACCATCTGGGGATAGACGACTTACTTGTTGGCGATCCCATCTACAACGGGGCAGACGACAATGCGGCCAGCGTAGCCGCCCTCTTACAAATAGCCAAAGTATTTGCCGAAAAGGAAGAAAAACCCCTCCGGACTATCCTCTTTGCTTGTTGGGACGGCGAAGAGGTGAATTATCTGGGATCCGAATATTTTGTTGCGAATTTCGGCAATACAAGCGAGCTGAAAGCAAACATCAACTTAGACATGATAAGTCGCGAAGGCTTGCTTCCCACCCTCTACCCGGACTTTGAGATACCGGAAGCAACGGCAGAAAACACGGCTACCGGCCGGCAGTTCCATCTGGTGTATACGGAAGAATTGGCCAAGACAAGCGAACGTCTAAGGCAAGCCATTCGATTGAACCAACTGAGGGTCGAACCCAAAACATCGGTCATGATCCATACTTCGCGCGGTAGCGACTACTTGGCCTTCTCGCAACGCAGCGTACCCATTCTCTGGTTCTTCACCGGTTTGCATCCCGACTATCATACCCCCGCCGACGAAGTACATCGGATTGATATGGATAAATTACTCAACATCACAAGAGCCATCTACCTTAGTCTCTATTATATAGCAAACGAAGATTAATCTCCCTCACATCGTGTGCGGAGGGTTCGAAAAGCGGGTAAAGAGTCGTTGTTCAGCCAGAGTTTTGTATTTCGTATCGGGTTTTCCGTAATTACAGTAAGGGTAGATACTGATACCGCCGCGAGGAGTGAAGATACCGGTTACTTCGATATACTTCGGCTCCATCAGGCGGATAAGGTCTTTCATGATGATATTTACACAATCTTCGTGAAACGCGCCATGATTGCGGAAGCTGAAGAGATAAAGTTTCAAACTTTTGCTTTCCGCCATTTTTACATCCGGTATATAGTCGATATAGATCGTGGCAAAGTCCGGCTGACCTGTAATAGGGCAGAGGCTGGTAAATTCCGGACAATTGAAATGTACCCAATAATCGTTTTCGGGATGTTTATTGCGGAAAGCTTCCAATACTTCGGGGGCATAGTCGGACTTATAGACCGTTTTCTTTCCTAACAAGTGTAATTCGTTTTCCATAGATTGCTGTTCATCATATGTTGTACAAAATATATCCGGCAAAAATACAATATATTAATTGGAGTTTGGTCAATGCATCCCCCTTTTAGGGAATCTTCTTCTTTGCTTTGCGGGAACCTCCCGGAGGGCTGGGGGAATCCCTCGAAGGTTCGAGGAACTTTTTTTTAAGACGAAATTTAAATGCTGTATAAGTTTTTTATATATTTAGGGCGTTTTTCTATTTTAAAACAGTATGGAAATTGGGGGATAAATAAGATGGACAATTGGGAATCGTTTGGATTTAAAAACTTTTATACTACCTACTATAACAGATGTTTTCTGTTTGCCAAATCGTATGTACACGATGATTGGGTTGCAGAAGACATAGCCTCCGAAGCCTTGATAAAACTATGGGAAATCGGCAAATCACAAGGAATAGAAAATCCTAAAACCATATTGTTTACTATCATAAAACATAAATCATTGGATTATTTGAAGCATGAAATGATAAAATACAATGCCTTAACTTCGTTCTCCGATATGGGTAAACGAGAACTCGAAATACGTATTTCTACGCTCGAAGCATGTAATCCGGAGAAAATTTTTGCAACCGATATTCAAAAAATAATCCATAACACCTTATCCGGCTTACCGGCACAAACCCGCGAAATTTTTGCTATGCATCGCTTCCAACATCTCTCTAAAAAGGAAATTGCAGAAAGGTACGGAATTTCCATCAAGGGAGTGGATTACCATCTATCCAAAGCCCTGAACCGTTTGCGGGAAGAGCTGAAAGATTATTTCCCTTTGGTTTTTGTTTTTTTAACAATCTGCTTCTAGTAGCTCCTTCGTGCAAATCGTTATACTGTTATGGATAACAACACGCTTCGGCGATACATAGAAGGAATGTCTTCTCAGGAAGAGAAAGAAAAGGTGGTCCAATGGTTGGATACAGATGAGAAAAATATGCGGGATTTTATAATCTTGCGTAACGTGTACGATGCCTTGTTGTGGAATGGAGAGCGGGAAACGACCGGCATAAAGACAACCGGAGAAAAGAAGAAAATCAGATTCGTATACGAATGTTTGAAAATAGCTGCGGTATTTTTAATAGCTCTGGGCTGTTATCACGTTTTATTTCCGGAAAAACAATCTACTCAGGAAACGCCGGTTTTCATGCAAACGGTATATGCACCGGAAGGTCAGAGAACGGAAATCACATTGGCCGATGGAACAAAAGTATGGCTGAATGCGAAAACAAGCCTGACATTTCCCAATCGGTTTTCGGAAACAGAGCGCAAAGTTTTGCTGAACGGAGAAGCTTATTTTGAAGTACGCCACGACGAATCGAAAGCATTTATTGTTGCAGCCCAAGAGTATCAGGTAAAAGTTCTGGGAACTGAATTTAATGTGAAAGCATATCAACAGACGGATTATTTTGAGACAGCGTTGGTAAAAGGTTCCGTAGAAGTATCTTCCTACAAGACCGGTGAAAAAATTGTGCTCACACCCCATCACTTGGTATATACCGAGAAAGGCAGATTAAAACAGGTTCATCTCCCCAATGGAGATCCTTTTCTGTGGAAAGAAGGTATCATAGCATTTGAGAACGAATATGTGGGTGATATTTTAAAGAAAATGCAATTCTATTATGATGTACGGATAGAGGTAAGAAATAAAACCTTGTCGGGCGATCAATATACAGGAAAGTTCCGGACGAAAGACGGTATTGAACATGTTTTGAAAGTATTGCAACTTCGTCATAAATTCAAGTATGTGAAAGATGAAGATTCGGATACGATTATTATATACTAATCACTTTTTGTTAATCTAAAAATAGTTTGCTTATGGAGATATAAACAGTTCAAACAAAAAACCGGAAAGCGGTAGCAGCACTTTCCGGCGAATAAAGCCAACAAGAAATAAATCGTTTAAATGAATTTAGTATTAACTTTATTAACATGACAAATGTATGGAAAAAATCCATGTACTATTTAAACCATCACTCAAAAAAGCATTACGAAGGCTAAAAGCAATTACATTTTTCCTTATTGCACTTGCTCTCGGCCTGTCCGCTACGGAGACCTATTCACAAATATCAAAGGTAAGTATAGAAGCCACCGATATTAGTTTGAAAGAAGTATTGCGCGAAATAGAAAAGCAAACGGACTATTTGTTTATCTACAAATCCAACGAAATAGATCTGAACCGTAAGACCTCAGTGCTGGTGGCCAACAAATCTGTTGCGGATGTTTTAGCCACGATATTTAAAGAAACGGAAATTGTATATGCCATAGAAGGCAACAGTATTATGCTGATGCGTCGTCCGGATATATCTCAAGTCGGCAGAAAGAGTATATCAGGCAGGGTAACGGACGAGAGCGGCGAACCTATTGTAGGCGCAAATATTATTGAAAAAGGGACAACCAACGGTGTGATTACCGATGTGGATGGCCGGTTTGTTTTGGAGAACATACCGGAACATTCCGTATTAGTGGTAAGTTATATTGGTTTCATCCCCCAGGAACTTTCTGTTGGTAATCAAAATGTCATCAGGATACAACTCGTTGAGGATACACAAGCTTTGGAAGAGGTGGTTGTTATCGGCTATGGTGTACAAAAGAAAGCGTTATCAACAGGCGCCACAATCAATTTGACGGGAAAAGAACTTCAGAAAATGAGTACTACCAACCCATTCACTGCTTTGCAAAGTCAAACTCCAGGCGTTGCCATCATGCAAGCAAATGGACAACCGGGGGCTGATTATATCATTAACATTCGAGGTATCGGCACGAATGGCGAAGCAAGACCTTTGTACGTTATCGACGGAGTACCCAGTGGAAATAACGGGTTGAATAACATGAGCGTGGCGGATATTGAATCAATTGATATATTGAAAGATGCCGCCTCCTCAGCTATCTACGGAGCAAGAGCGGCAAATGGCGTTGTGCTTATTACCACCAAACAAGGAAAATCTGGTAAAGCAAAAGTATCGTACGATGGTTTCTTGGGCAGGCAATACCTAAACAATAAACCCGATCTGTTGAACGCTAAAGAATGGATGATGGTACGGGACGAAATAACATCCAACGATAACCAAATATCAGACGATTTTCAAGGAAAGTTACCCGTAAAGCTCTATAATGACATTATGAGCGGAGTCTGGGAAGGATCCGACTGGATCGATGCCTTCTATTGCAAAGGCGCTCCAACCGTGAATCACTCCTTGAATGTAACGGGAGGAAACGACATGTCCAAATTCTCGATTGGATATTCGTATTCCTCGCAGGATGGTATCTTTGGGGAAGCGGTTCAGTCGAACTATACCAGGAATACGTTTCGTGTCAATTCAAACCATGTCATTTACAGGGCGATGGATATGGATGTTATCACGATAGGAGAAAACATTAATTATTCATATCGTAAATCAAACGGTGTGAATATGGGTGGGATTGGCGACGATAACCTTATGCGTGGCATAATGGTGGCAAGCCCCTTGCTTCCTGTTTATAATGACGATGGCGAATATTACGATTATTATATGAGAACATCTGACGGTTGGAATATCGAACCCATATCCAATAACCCGATTGGCATTGCTGCAAACAGTTCGTCGGGCTTGAATCAGAGGAAAAATTACAACCTAAATACGAGCGCTTATCTGGAAATTCAACCCATCAAAAATTTGAAATTCAAATCGTTGTATAGTTATCGGCAGAGCGCCGGTTCCTACCGCAGTGCGAACCATGCAGGTAAATGGGGAGAACGTGCGGAGAACATTTTTTGGACTGTTTCCCAAAATGCCACTTCTGGTTATAGTTGGTCTCTTTCCAATACTTTGTCATACGCTTTTATAGTGAATAATAACAACATATCCGTATTAGCAGGACAGGAAATTGAGAAATCGGGCTATGGCGAATCTGTAGAAGCAAGCGGTCGCAGAAATAATTTTGAGTTGGGTTTTGACTACGATTATGTTGGCAATCTTATGCCGGCTATTGAACTTGCGGATCGTACAACTGGTGGTGCACCAATCGGGGAGAATGCCTTATCTTCATTTTTTGGACGAGCAGAATGGAATTATAAGGAAACCTACATGGCTACCTTTAGTTTACGTGCCGACGGTTCGTCGAACTTTGCCCGCGGCAACCGTTGGGGATACTTTCCTGCTGTATCGGCAGGCTGGATTATTACCAACGAATCGCTCATGGAAAATACAAGTCGCTGGGTGAACTATCTGAAATTACGGGTAAGCTGGGGGCAAAACGGTAATGCATCAGTAAGAGGATTCCAGTACAACTCTACGTTTAGTTGGCCCAATACTGCACGTTATTATTTCGGCGCTGATAAAAGAACAGTATCTTCCGGTTCTGCGCCTGGCGTACTCAAAAATCCCGACATCACATGGGAAACATCGCAACAAACAAATATCGGGTTTGATGCGCGTTTCCTGAGAAGCCGCTTAGGAGCCACGTTCGATTTCTATATCAAGGAAACTAAGGATTGGTTATTGGAAGCTCCCATTGCCGCTGCTTGGGGATTCTCTGCACCGAATGTAAACGGGGGAGACGTCAGGAATTCAGGCGTTGAACTTTCATTTTCGTGGAATGACCGTCAAGGCGATTTCTCCTATAGCGTTAACCTGAACGGAAGTTATAATAAAAACGAGGTGATGCGAATAGATAATGCTGAAGGTATTATCCACGGTCCTGCCGATGTATTAGCCAACCCGCTCACCGAGATTTATCGTATGCAGGTGGGACAACCAATGGGTTTCTTCTATGGCTGGGTACATGATGGTATATTCCAAAATCAAGCGGAAATTGATTCACACAAAAGTTCAGATGGCACGATAATCCAGCCACAAGCACAGCCGGGTGATATACGTTTTAAAGATTTAGATGATAATGGAATAATTGACATCGACGACAAAACGAAAATCGGTTGTGGTTGGCCCATATACAGAATAGGATTAAGCCTTAATATGAGCTACAAGGGATTTGATTTTATGGTTACCGCATCAGGAGCTTTTGGTCATCAAATTATAAAATCTTACCGTAGTTTTGCAGGCAGGCATTTTGAGAACTACACTACTGACGTATTCAAACGATGGCAGGGCGAAGGCACTGATAATTTTTATCCTCGCCTGACAAATGGTG
>JAISZY010000085.1 GCA_031284375.1 Tannerellaceae bacterium
ATATTCGACTGACGAATGGCCGGACTTATCCTTTGCCCGCTATTCTTACGCAAGGCATAATACTCGAATTCTCCAGGCAAGATGGTGATTTCCTGGAGTTTATCGTGTCCCAGAGCAAAGGCCTGCCCCCACAGCTTTTTTATATAACCGGACAGCTTCGGGGTATAACCTGTTGTATAGCGCATGGTACACTGGAAGAAAGCGTGAAAGTAAAGCTACCGCTCGATGAGTTCCCAGCACAGGGGATAGCTGTCGTGACGTTATACAACGGAAATGGACAGCCGGTGGCCGAACGGTTGGTCTATGTCCATCCCGAAAAGAAGCTCTATATCACTGCCGAACCGGATAAAACCGTATATGCCACACGGGAAAAAGTCAACCTGAAAATCAAGGTCGTCGACGAGAAAGGTCAACCGGTCATTGCACAGTTAGGGATAAGCGTTTTTGACGCCGCTTACGACAACCCGGGAGATCTGGACAACCTTTTGACCCATTGCTTCCTTTCATCTCAAATTCGGGGCAGGATATATGCCCCGGCCTATTACTTCGACGAAAAGAATCCGGGCAGGGCAGAAGCTCTGGACTTGCTACTGTTGACCCAAGGCTGGAGAAGGTATGTATGGAAAGCGGAAAATCTTAGCGAGAAAGGAGCGTATGTTATTACCGATGAACTAGTTGGGCACCAAACCGTTAAAGATAAAAAGATGAAAGGTACGGAGCAGTTTATTCAAATTTTTGGCTCAGATGGTGATGTGCGGTTTACTCTTACAGATATAAATGGGGATTTTGCCATAGAAGCAGGGATACTAAATGACTTTAGGAAAGGTAATCTTTATATAAAACCAATGTTACAAAAAAAACATGGAACTCAAATTAGTTTTAAAGACCTGTTTCCGGTTATCAATCAAATTCGGGGACAGAAAGAAATGTATTATCCACTGCCAAATAGAGGCGATTCGGTAAGCAAAAAAGATTTTTCTACATTGGTAACCGGAATGGAAGAAATAGTGTTGAAAGAATTGATTGTAACAGCTAAAGCCCGAAGGTTTATCCGTGATAAAGTAATGGGTAGTTTGGACAGTTTGATGGAAATGGACTTCAATTCCCCTTGGGTTTGTATTCATGGTTTTTTAGAAAATTATAGGGAAGGTTACTCTCACCTACCGTTTCATGAAAATCATCTCATTCAAGTTTTGGGAGGTGATTCGCTAAATAAAAGAAATAAGCCTATTGAAGGACATACATATCACTTGGTAAAATATTCGCCCTTGAACAATGGTAAACCGGGATTAGATGGATTGTATGTGGCAGATCACCAAGATGTTATTTATCATAAGCCTTATTATAGTGATAAAGAATTATTGGAATTGAATAATCTCTGGCGGATAAAAGGCTATTATGGTCGCCGGGAGTTTTACCTGCCAGACGAGACGGATATGCTCGATCCTTTACCTGATTCCCGAAATACTCTGTTTTGGGCGCCTTCAGTGCTTACGGACACAAATGGAGAAGCCAACCTCTCCTTTTATTGTTCCGATCTCAACACCCGGTTTACCGGGCAGATTGAAGGACTGGCCGATGGAGGCTTGCTGGGAGTTGCCAACTGTGAGTTTAGGGTGTTTAAAATATCCCCCTCCTTCAAAATGCATGAACAATAGACAATGAAGGAAAGAATGATTAGGAAATGCCTCATCGGAACTACAGTGGTTTTCAGCCTGCTCCTGACTGGAATAGGTTTATGGTGGATTGCCGTTCCAATCTTCCTGGGGATACCTATCAGTTATCTATCACGTTGGTTTAATATAAAAGAACGGCTACAAAGATATACCTGGCTGTCAGGTTCATGCATTATCTTAAGCATGCTCTTGTTGGCGATTGGAATACGGGTATGTTTTATAGATATTTACAGCATATCAGGCGAATCAATGAATGACGCCTTGTTCACTGGGGATAAGATCATGGTCAATAAATTAGTATATGGCCCCCGTATGCCCACCTCGCCATTCGAAATTCCCTGGATAAACATAATCTGGTATTTCAAAACAGGCACTTCTGCCAATATGGACTCCGCTTATTGGAACTATCGTCGGCTTCCTGGGTTTTCCACTATCAAACGGGGAGATGTAATGGTGTTTATTAATACCATATTTCACATGGAAAGCAACTTTTTCATTAAGCGTTGTGTCGGACTTCCGGGCGATACACTTGCTATCCACAACGGCTTGGTAGAGGTAAACGGACAGAATATCCCTGCCCCCCGCATGTCCAAGAATGTTTACTGTATCCGAACATTCCCTACAAAAAAGCTTTTTCATATTGCGGATAGTTTAGGGATTGGATATATGATACATTCAGAATCCCCGCATGGCTTAACGGCTTTATTGACTCACCAACAGGAAGAGGCGCTAAAAAGACAGGTAGATTCCATTTACATTCAAGTTGCCGATACTGCTGAAGAATATTTGGTTCACCCTAAAGATTCCGACTTCCGATGGACAAGAGATAACTACGGACCATTGGTTATTCCCAAAAAAGGAATGACGATCCAGCTTGACAGGCACCATTATCTGATATATGAAAAAACAATTCTTTATTTCGAGCATCAGAATATACAACATATAGAAAATGAATATTTAATAAATGACGTCCCCGCGTCGCAATACACATTTCAACGCGATTATTATTTTGTGATAGGCGATAATCGGCCGTATTCGGAAGACTCCCGTACCTGGGGATTTCTCATACCAGAAGAAAACATTATAGGGAAAGCAGGTTTTATCTTATATTCTCAGAATCCTCGAGATGGATTTAGATGGAACAGATTAATAAAAGTAATAAATTGAAAGCAATGAACATGAAAAACTGCGGTTCGGCGTTCTATGTAGTAATTGACACTGCCTCACCGCCATCTTCTCTTTCCACGGGCAAGACCAGGAACGTATCATCTACTTAGTCATGAGGTGAGAGGACATGCGTGGGGAGAAAGGCACTGGAGTCATATAGAGTCGGTGATCGTCCCTTGAAGATAGATATGAAATCACTATATTACAAAACATGAAAATGAAAAGGTATTGTATAGCTGTTTTGGCAATGAGCCTCTTCTTGTCGTGCGCCGAAAAGAAAGAAGAGCTTACGCTTTCAGGAATGTCCTGAAAAACAATAACGGCCTTGAAGCCGCTATTACGAACTACGGCGGACGCTGGGTTATGATGACGCCCACTTCGGTAGGGCAAGGTTATTGTACACTCGTAAGGGACGTTTTCCAGGTAGCCGACCGGTGTCTGTTGTCCGACTGTTGTGAACCTGACACGTTGTAGCTATTTCAATTTCTCGG
>JAISZY010000111.1 GCA_031284375.1 Tannerellaceae bacterium
TCCTGTCCCTTTGGCTGATATGTTGCGCCATATCGGCATCCTTCGCGCAAACTTTCGCGCAAACGGAAGAGCCTTTTCGCGAACGCCTCCGCCTCCAAACCGACAAGGAACTGTATCTGGCCGGCGAACTCGTCCGGCTCAAGGCCATCGCCACCGATGCCAACGGCCGGCCGTCGGACGTAAGCAAAGTAGGCTACGTAGAACTCCTGAACGATTCCGCCCCGCAGGTGCAAATCAAGCTGGAGATGAAACACGGCGTGGGCGAAGGCGCCTTCTCCCTTCCGCCAAGTCTCCCCACCGGATATTACCGCCTCACGGCCTACACCCGCTACATGCGCAACGAAGGCGAGGCGGTCTATTACAATCGCCTGCTGCCGGTCATCAATCCCTTTATCCCCCTGCCTGCCGCCTCCGTCGATTCGGCCGTCGCCCTTTCCGTCGCCACATCCTTCGCCCCATCGGAAGCCCCCGCCGTTGCCCCGTCTGTTTCGACCGACCGGGCGATATATCCCCCGCGCACAACCGGCGAGTTGCGCATCGAAGGCTTGCCCGAAGACCTGCACACCCTTTCCGTAAGCATTGCCGGGATGGATTCCCTAACGCCGGCCCTAATCCACTACGACGACTACAAACGCACGCTCGCCCAACAGCCCCTCCTCCCCGGAGAGCAGGAATATCCGGAATACGAAGGCCCTATCATCACCGGAACGCTTATCGACCTGTCTACCGGCAAGACAGCCGCTCCAACCGAGAAGCCGACGGCTTTGCTGGGATTCGTCGGCAACCGGACGCAACTGTTCGGCGGACAAATAAACGAACAAGGCGAAGTGCGTTTCTTCACCACACAAAACGCCAACCTGCGCGAAGTCTCCACCACCGTCCTCCCCACCTCTTCCGAACAATACAGGGTAGACATACAATCCCCTTTCGCCCGGCATACCTACGCCCCCCTGCCCGCTTTACCCCTGCATCCTGCCAAGAACAAAGCGCTGCAAAGACGAAGCGTAAGCTTGCAGGTATGGCAAACGTACACGGCAGAGGCCGATTCGGCAGAACAAACCGACAACGGCGAACCGCTCTTCTTCCCGGGAAAACCCGACTGGCGTTACCTCTTAGACGAATACACCCGCTTCGGCACGATGGCAGAAGTAGTGATCGAATTTATCCCCGGACTACGCTTCCGGAAAACGGACAACAACAACTACACCCTGTCCACGCTGACCGAAGAACGCACCGGCTTCACCCCATTGCCATCCCTTGTACTTCTGGACGGCATTCCCCTTATCGACCATGGGCTAATCTACCATTACAATCCTCTACTGATAAAGGAGATAGAGGTATATAAAGGGAAGTATGTTTTCGGAGGAACCGTATTCGACGGCCTCGCCCACTTCAAGACCTACCGGAACGATTATCCCGGCCTCCGGCTGAGCGGCTCCACCCAGCTCTTCTCTTACGAAGGAACGCCATCTCCCCGCCTCTTCCCCACCCCTGTTTACCGGACGGAAGAACAGCGAAACAGTCGCTTGCCCGACTACCGGCACACCCTGCTTTGGAAGCCACAGATAGAGCCACACCCCGGTCAGGCGCTCATTCCCTTCACCACTTCCGATTTTACAGGCGATTTCAGGATTATAGTCGAAGGACTAACACGAGACGGAAAAAGAATACATACCACAGACTTTATCCGGGTTGAATAGTAAGGGAACTGACCAAAACGAAGCGAAGAAGCTGACTGCACAGGATTCTCGTCCGACAAACTATACCTGATTCTTGGCAAATTTCCCTCACTTATCCGAGAATTATTCTCTAACTTTGTACAAAATTCTTCAACCCACTTAATAGACAATAGCCTATGAAGCACAAAGAAATTATAACAAAAGTACCGGCAGAATTTTTCCGTCTGCTGATTGGGATTGTATTCCTGTTTTCCGGTTTTGTAAAAGCAATCGACCCGATGGGTTTTGAAATCAAAATAGAAGAATATCTGGCCGTTTGGGGGATGGATAATTTCCGGCCGTTAATCATTCTGATAGCCTTCAACCTGATAGCCATCGAATTTACGTTGGGCGTCAGTATGTTGTTGGGCGTTTACCGGAAATATACCTCTTGGGCCGTTCTTGCCCTTATGCTACTGATGACGCCCCTAACGCTTTACCTGGCCTTGTTTAATCCCGTTACAGACTGCGGTTGCTTTGGCGATGCGCTTGTGATTAGCAATTGGGAAACTTTCTTCAAAAACATCGTTCTGTTGGCAGCCTCGGTCTTTGTGCTTGTCAATCACCGCAAATTATTACCGTGTTATACCGGAAAAACCCGTGGGTTTGTACCCTTGTTTGCGTATGCTTGTTGCCTGTATTTCGCCTGTTGGAACTACAACCATCTTCCCCTGATTGATTTTCGTCCGTACAAAGAAGGAGTGCATATCCCTACACAGATGAGTATACCCGAAGGCGCTCCCGAAGATGAATACCGTTATTCCTTTGTTTATGAAAAAGACGGCGTAAAGAAAGAATTTTCGCTCGATGATTATCCGGCAGAAGATAGTTCCTGGACCTTTGTAGAGTCGAAAACGGAATTAGTGAAGAAAGGCTATACCCCTCCCATCTCCTCCTTCGTTGTCTACGACAGGGAAGGGAATGAAGTAAGCGAGCTAATCTTGAAACACGCCGGCGACGTCTTCTTGCTAATCGCCTCCCGAATAGAAGAATCAAGCGATAAACACCTCGACGAAATAAACAATCTGTACAATTACGCAGAGGAACACAAAATTCCATTCTACTGCGTGACGGGTTCTTCCGCCAAAGCAATCGAAAACCGGATAGACCGGACAGGAACAGAATATCCCTTCTTAGAAGCCGATGAGGCGCTGCTAAAGACCATCATTCGCTCCAACCCCGGATTGGTATGGCTCAACAATGGAACAATCCTGGAGAAATGGCATCATAACGACATCCCGGAAGAGGAAAAAATAAACAGTCTGCAAACTGCCTATCAGGAAGGTACAACCGGAAATGAAAAACGAAATGCCTGGATTTATATCAGTGTATTTACTTTTACCTTACCTTTGCTCCTCGTTTGGATATACGACACCCTGCATTTCCGCCGCAGAAAAAGTGTCCGGAAGATGAAGGATAAATAAGAATTATTGTATTACAACCCATTAAATATATTAGATTATGAGAAAGAACATGATTGCCGGAAATTGGAAAATGAACACGACACTTTCCGAAGGTCTGGCGCTGGCAAAAGGATTGAATGAAGCACTGAAAGACAAAACTCTCAAGTGCAACGTGGTGATAGGTACTCCGCTTACCCATCTGGCAAGTGTCGTTGCAGCAATCGACACAACTAAAATAGGCGTGGCTGCGCAGAATTGCGCAGATAAAGAAAAAGGCGCTTATACGGGAGAGGTGTCGGCTGCCATGATTGCTTCCACAGGTGCAAAATATGTTATCCTCGGCCATTCCGAACGCCGGCAGTATTATCACGAAACAGCCGAAATACTGAAAACAAAAGTAATTCAGGCGCTCGCCAACGGCCTCACCCCTATTTTCTGCATCGGCGAAGTGCTGAAAGAAAGAGAAGACGGAAGGCACTTCGACATAGTGGACGAACAAATCAAAGCCTCCTTGTTTGACCTTTCGCCCGAAGACTTCGGCAAATTAACAATTGCTTACGAACCTGTCTGGGCAATTGGTACCGGTAAAACCGCTACGGCAGAGCAAGCACAGGAAATACACGCACACATCCGGCAAACCATCGCCACTCAATACGGCGCTACCCTTGCCGAAAATACAACCATCCTCTACGGAGGTAGTATGAATGCGGAAAATGCAAAAGATTTGGTAGCCAAACCGGATGTAGACGGCGGTCTGATTGGAGGCGCTTCCTTATCGGTAGAAAAATTCCTCCCCATTGTGGAAGCTTTTTAAAAAAAAGTTGCCGATTATGCGAGTTGCCTCGTATAATCGGCGCTCCAATAAGATAAACACAATGAAAATAAGTCTTTGCATTATTGGTTTATGTGCAGCATTCGCCGGCGTTTCCAATGTAGCAGCACAAATTATTCCCTATACGCCACCCCCGCGATACACGATAATCGACGAACTGCAAACCCCGAAACCGGGCAAAGGAAGTGTGACCATCAACCAAAGTATTGCCATCCGCAATATGATAGGTGCACGCCGGCAGGGAATGGATGTAGAAACAACAGCCGACGGGAAACAATACCTGAAGTATCAGGGATATCGCGTGCAGGTCTTCTCCGGAAACAACCAGCGGACATCCAAAGACGAAGCTTTCAGAAGAGAAAAAGAGATGAAAGAGTTAATACCCGGCATCCCTACATACGTGACTTATAATGCACCTTTCTGGAGATTGCGTATAGGCGATTACAGTACACACGAAGAAGCCTTTCATATTCAACGCCAGCTCATGCAAGCCTTCCCCAAATATGGAAAGGAAATGTATATTATACGGGAAGAAGTGAAACTCCCCTTGGATGAGACATTCTAACCAATACAAAGATTATAGTAATTCATGGACATACAAACGCAAGAAGCGCTTGCTACTCATTATAAGGATATCATCCGCTTATTAGGCGAGGATACCGAACGTGAAGGCTTGCAGAAAACACCGGGACGTGTAGCCAAAGCCATGCAGTTTTTCACAAGTGGGTACAATGAAGATCCGGAAAAAGCATTAGCTTCCGCCATGTTTCGAGAAGAGGGATATAAACAAATGGTCATTGTAAAGGATATTGATTTCTTTTCGCTCTGCGAGCATCATCTACTGCCGTTTTTCGGTAAAGCACATGTAGCATACATCCCCAACAAATACATTACCGGCCTAAGTAAAATACCTCGTGTAGTGGATATTTTTGCCCGTCGTCTGCAAATACAGGAACGCATGACTTTGCAAATCAAAGAGTGCATACAAAAAACACTGAATCCGCTGGGAGTGATGGTCGTTATCGAAGCCCAACACATGTGTATGCAAATGCGGGGCGTGTCCAAACAGAACTCCCTTAGCATCACTTCCGATTTCACCGGTTTTTTCCAGCAAGCCAAAACACGGGAAGAGTTTTTGAATCTTATCGGAAAATGAAAAAAATAATCATAGCAATCGATGGACATTCGTCTGCCGGTAAAAGTACAATGGCCAAAGACCTGGCAAAAGAAATAGGCTACACCTATATTGATACCGGCGCCATGTACCGGGCTGTTACTTTATATGCCATCCGGCATGGATGCTTTTCGGAAGAACGAATGGATGAAGAAAAACTACGCGCTGCATTGCCTGATATCCGTATCTCTTTCCGGCGCAACGAAGCGGCGGACAGCTTTGAAACCTACCTGAACGGCACAAATGTAGAGAAGGAGATTCGGGGTATGGATGTAGCGAAATTGGTGAGCCTCGTTGCTGCATTGAGCTTTGTACGCCGGGATTTGGTAAGCAAGCAACAAGAGATGGGGAAAGACAGGGGCATCGTGATGGACGGACGGGATATTGGGACGATGGTCTTCCCCGACGCCGAACTTAAAATTTTTGTAACCGCAAGCCCCGAAATCCGCGCTCTCCGGCGCTTGGATGAATTAAAAGCCAGAGGTGAAAAAGCCTCATTCGAAGACGTTCTGGACAATGTAAAGAATCGGGACCATATCGATTCAACCCGAGAAGAAGGCCCATTGCGGCAGGCTGAAGATGCTTTGAGATTGGATACCTCGGATATGACGGTGGCAGAGCAAAAAGATTGGCTGCTGGGGCAATACAACAAGATAACAGGCAGTTTATAAATCCATAATCAACAAACCCATGATTGAAGTAGAAATAGATAAAGATTCCGGCTTCTGCTTCGGCGTGGTAAATGCCATACAAAGTGCAGAAAGGGAATTACATGCTTCCGATGTATTATATTGTCTGGGCGATATTGTACATAACAGCTTGGAGGTGGAACGCCTCAAGTCATTGGGGCTTCGCACAATCGGCCACAACGAATTTTCCCGCCTGCACAACAAAAAAGTCTTGCTGCGCGCTCATGGCGAACCGCCGGCAACTTACGAACTTGCCAAGATAAACGGTATAACAATCGTTGATGCTACCTGCCCCGTGGTGCTTCGTTTGCAGCAAAAAATACACAAATGCTTTAGGGAAACACAATATGAAAACACACAATTAGTAATCTATGGGGAAAAAGGACATGCGGAAGTCAATGGATTAGTTGGGCAAACAAAAGGAACAGCCATTGTCATTGAAAAACCGGAAGATTTAGACAGGCTGGATTTTACCCGTAATATCCTTCTTTTTTCCCAAACGACGAAGCCGTTAGATGGCTTCCGGCACATCGTAGAAGCAATTAAAGAACGGATAGGCACAGAAGTGAAATTTGAATATTTCGATACAATCTGCCGCCAGGTAGCCAATCGTCTGCCGGGAATAAAAATTTTCGCTTCCAATCACGACTGGATTTATTTTGTCGCCGGAGAAAAAAGCTCCAACGGGAAAATGCTTTTTGAAGAATGTCTTAAGTCCAACCCCAACAGTGTATTCATCTCTCACCCCACCGAAATTACCGCCCCTCTTCCTGCTTCAATCCGGCGCGTAGGCGTATGCGGCGCCACTTCTACCCCTAAATGGTTAATGGAAGAAATTGCTGTCCATATCAAAGAAATTAATACATTTACACCCAGTATTCATTTCAAAAGAAAAACATTATGAACTTCAGTTCTCTAAGTTACTCGATTTTTGAACAAGCCACAAAGGATTATCATGTAACCGACCATGTAGATGCTCCTACCCATAATCCTTATACACTCAAGACTATCGAATACTATCTGTATCTGAAAAACCGGATTGACGCCGTCCAATGGCACTTGGAAGATATCATTCGAAATCCGTCTATCAACCCCGTAGAAGCGTTAGCCATCAAACGACGGATAGATAAATCCAACCAGGAACGAACCGATTTGGTAGAATTGATTGACAGTTATTTGTTAGACCTGTACAAAAACGTAAAAATACAGCCGGAAGCTTCTATCAATACGGAAAGTCCGGCCTGGGCAATCGACAGGTTATCTATCCTGACCTTGAAAATATATCACATGTACCAAGAAGTACTTCGCCCGGATGCCGATCCGGAGCACAAGGAAAGATGCGAACGGAAATTGGCTGTATTGTCGGAACAAAAAAACGACCTTTCCGTAGCGCTCGACCAATTGTTGGCGGATATAGAAGAAGGGAAAAAATACATGAAGGTCTATAAACAGATGAAGATGTACAACGACCCGGCATTAAATCCTGTACTTTACGGCAAAAAGTAATGGCAAAAATATTAATCATACGCCTTTCCGCCATAGGAGATGTGGCAATGACCATCCCGGCAATCTACTCGGCCGCCTGTGCAAACCCGTACGATACTTTTACGGTGCTGACACAGGTATTCCTGATTCCTGTTTTTATAAATCGTCCGCCGAATGTAGAAATAACAGGTATTAATACGTTTGGCCCCGAAAAATCATTGAGAGGATTATTACGTTTTGCCCGGGCATATGCGACGTATGATTTCGACATCGTACTGGATTTGCACCATGTACTTCGTAGTATGATCATCCGTTCGCTCTTCCAATTAAAAGGAAAGAAAGTCTTTACACTCAACAAGGCGAGAAAAGAACGCTCTCTCCTGATACGCCGAAAACACAAAGTTCTGAAACCTCTGCGTTCCGTTATTGAACGATACGCCGATGTATTCAAGGCTGCCGGATTGAAATATTCCGACACGTTCCATGTTCTTTTCGACGAAAAATACCCGGTTAATCTCTCCGATATAGAAAACTTTACAGGCTCCAAACAAGGGAAATGGATAGGGATAGCTCCTTTTGCCAAACACCGCGGGAAAATATATCCACCCGAATGCATGGAACAGGTGGTAGCCATGCTGTCTGCGCGGAAAGAATATACACTCTTTTTAATTGGAGGCAGAGGCAGGGAGCAGGAAATATTGGAAACCTGGGCTTCCCGCTATCCAAATGTAAAAAGTGTGGCCGGACGGTACGCCCTCGATGCCGAACTGTCTTTAATCAGTCGTTTGGACGTGCTGCTCTGTATGGATTCCGCCAACATGCATTTTGCTTCGCTGGTAGGTACTACCGTTGTTTCCGTGTGGGGAGCTACTCATCCATACACCGGATTCTACGGATATCGTCAGAATCCGGAGAACGCCATACAATTAAATATGCCTTGTCGTCCCTGCTCTATTTACGGCAACAAGCCTTGCTACCGGAAAGACTGGGCTTGTATGACACAACTTGAGCCGGACGTAATCGCAAAAAGAATAGAAAGCTTGTTATCAAGTAGATAACCTGGTTTTCTTGACCATATTTTACATAACTATTCAAGCATTCTCCGATTCATGGAGGGGAGGTTTTTTTTCATCCCTCTACATAAAATGGAAAAGATATAAAATAATCCTTATCTTTGTTCTCCACTTAATATTACACAATACAGACTTAATAAAATTGACAATGAGAATTACAACTAACAAATTCGTTTCCGTCACTTACGATTTAAATGTAGGCGAAGGAGATGAACGCGAATTAATGGAAAGGGCAACCCGTGAAGTCCCTCTGAGTTTTGTTTTCGGTACTGGCATGATGCTTCCGGCTTTCGAAGAAGAATTGTCGGGATTAAGGGTAGGCGATAAGTTCCGGTTTACGATATTCCCTGTCGATGCCTACGGAGAGTACAATGAAGAACATCAGATGGAACTCCCCAAAACGGTTTTTGAAGTAAACGGACAGTTTGATTCGCAAACGGTAAAAGAAGGGAATGTCGTTCCGATGGTCGATTCGAACGGCAATCGGCTGAACGGTTCCGTTTTGGAAGTAAAAGACGAGGTAGTATTAATAGACTTCAATCATCCTTTGGCAGGAGAAACCCTTCACTTTTCGGGAGAAGTAATCGATGTACATAATCCTACAGAGGAGGAAATAGCAGCTCTCTCGTCCGGAGATGGCTGCAATTGCGACGATGACAGTTGCAATACCTGCCACGGTTGCTGTTAGAGCGATGTTTAATTCTTTCGGCAATATATTCCGCTTAACCACCTTTGGCGAGTCGCATGGAAGCGCTATCGGCGGCATAATAGAAGGTTGTCCGCCGGGTATCGGCTTGGATATGGATTTTATCCGGCAAGAATTGAGCCGGCGTAAACCCGGCCAGTCTGCTCTGACTACTCCACGTAAAGAAGCCGACGAGGTCGAATTTCTTTCAGGTATGTATGAAGGAAAGACAACGGGAACACCCATAGGCTTCATCATACGGAATGAAAACCAACATTCTGCCGATTACGACGAGATAAAAAACGTGTATCGTCCTTCTCACGCCGATTACACATATCAGCAAAAGTACGGTATCCGCGACCCCAGAGGAGGAGGCCGTTCCTCTGCACGAGAAACTGCGGCCCGCTGCGTAGGTGGAGCTATTGCAAAAAGTTTGTTGAAAGACTATCACATTACAATTCGGGCTTACACTTCGCAGGTAGGTCATATTTCACTAAAAGGTTCATATCAAGACTATGATTTAAGCCTGGCAGAAAGAAATCCCGTACGTTGTCCCGACCTTGTTACAGCGTTGGAAATGGAATCTCTCATCGCGGAAGTAAAGGCGAAAGGAGATACGATAGGTGGAATTATCACTTGTGTTATTCAAGGAACACCCGTTGGTATAGGCGAACCGGTATTCGGCAAATTACACGCAGCCTTAGGACATGCGATGCTCACTATCAATGCAGCCAAGGGTTTTGAATATGGAGATGGTTTCGATGCCGCTCTTTACCGAGGTTCCGAACATAACGACCGTTTCTTCCATCACCAAGGTAGCATCCGTACCCGAACCAATTATTCCGGAGGAGTACAAGGTGGAATTTCAAATGGAGAGGATATCTATTTCCGTGTGGCATTCAAGGCTGTAGCAACACTTCTTACAACGCAGGAAACTGTAACCGTAACGGGAGAACAAACCCTGCTGAAAGCACGTGGACGTCATGACCCTTGTGTGCTTCCTCGTGCGGTACCTATTGTAGAATCTATGGCAGCTATGACGCTATTAGATTATTTATTGATTCAGAAAACAAAATGATTCGAACCACTCTCAAGAAGACATTTTATTCTTATAATACTCTAATTAGCTATAAAAGTCGGCTTTTTATATGATTATTATGAAGAAATACGATGAAAAGTAATTACTTTTGCGAATTATCAACAAATTTAGCCACTTATCAACAGGTACGTATATATATAATTTATTATTATGTAGTTTTGTACACGAATTAGTTAGATAAAACATTTTATGGGAAAAATTATTGCTATAGCAAACCAAAAAGGTGGTGTAGGAAAGACTACTACTACAATCAATTTAGCTGCGTCGCTGGCTGTTCTTGAAAAAAAAGTCCTCGTAGTAGATGCAGATCCCCAGGCTAATGCTTCGTCGGGACTGGGCATAGATATCCGTAACGTGAATCTCTCCATTTACGAATGTTTAGTGAATGGAGACAATGCAATGAAAGCCATCGTACCAACGGAAGTAGAACGCTTGGAGGTGATCCCTTCACACATTGATCTGGTAGGTGCCGAAATTGAAATGCTGAACATGGAAAACAGAGAACAAATAATGAAACGTATCGTAACCCCTCTCAAGGATAAATACGATTTTATTCTGATTGACTGTTCTCCTTCTTTAGGTCTTATTACCGTTAATGCACTAACTGCAGCCGATTCGGTAATGATTCCGGTTCAATGTGAATATTTCGCATTGGAAGGTATCAGCAAACTGTTGAATACTATTAAGATTATCAAATCCAAATTGAACCCGTCTCTTGAGATAGAAGGCTTTTTGCTTACGATGTACGACGCACGTCTCCGTTTGGCGAACCAGATTTACGAAGAAGTGAAGCGTCCATTCCGCGACTTAGTATTTACCACAGTTATTCAGCGTAACATCAAATTAAGCGAAGCCTCCAGTTATGGTAAACCCGTTTTATTGTACGACGCAGAATCGAAAGGATCTCTGAATCATATCCAATTGGCACAGGAATTAATTGACAAGAATAAAGAATGATGGGAGCAGCAATAGGTAAAAGACCGCCGTTAGGCCGCGGATTAGAAGCGTTACTCACCGACGTAACTACGAGCGGTTCGTCGTCGATTGGCGAAATAGAATTAAGCAAGATCCAGCCGAACCCGGACCAACCCCGTGCCATATTTGAAGATGAAACTTTGGAAGAATTGACGGCCTCTATCCGTTCCGTAGGTATCATCCAACCCATTACCTTGAAAGAAATATCACCCGATAATTATATGATTATCTCAGGTGAACGACGTTACCGGGCTTCATTAAAAGCCGGATTAACACATATCCCTGCTTATATCAAAACGGCGGCAGACGAGAACGTGGTAGCAATGGCGCTGATTGAAAATATTCAGCGACAAGACTTGAACGCCATCGAAACCGCATTAGCTTTCCAGAGATTAATTGAGAGTAACGATCTGACACAAGAGAAACTGAGTGAAATAATCGGGAAAAAACGTACAACAATCGCCAATTATCTCCGTCTGTTAAAACTTCCGGCAGAAATACAAATGTGTTTGAAAGACAAAAAAATCGATATGGGCCATGCCCGTGCGCTAATTCCGGTGGAAGACCCCGAAATACAATTGGCTTTACTCGAGCAAATCCTTACCGAAGGACTTTCGGTGAGAATGGTGGAAGAAATGGTTCGTAACATAGCGGCAGGAGATGAATTACCTCCTCAAACACCAAAAGAAGCAACAACGAAATCACGTAACCCTATACTTCCGGAAGAATACAAACTGTTAAAAGACCATTTATCCCATTTCTTTCATACCAAAGTGCAGTTGACATACAATGAAAAAGGAAAAGGGAAAATCAGTATACCATTTGCTTCGGAGGAAGAATTGGAACGACTGATCGGACTATTTGATAAGTTGAAGTAAAGGGGAATGGTACGGGTAGCAGGAAAAATATGTAAGATTCTACTATTTCTCACTTGGTTCTTATATTTTTCTTTGACGGGAAAAGCGCAAGAAATCAATAATGGAGAAAATATGAATACGGACACTTTTACAGTTGCAGCCCCCGATTCGTTGATTCAAGCAGTGCTGGTAACAGGCGATTCGATAGTGCTCGAAGCGATACAAGTACCTAAAGAAACATTCAGTCCGAACTCCACAAAAGCAGTTTTATGGGCGCTTATTCCGGGGATGGGGCAGATATACAACAGGAAATATTGGAAACTTCCACTTGTTTATGGTGGTTTTATGGCTTTCATGTATGCCGTTACTTGGAATGGGAAAAATTATCAGGACTATTGGGGAGCATATCGGAGTATTATGCACGATTCCGAGGTATACGGCCAGTTAGTGAAAGAGGCCAATGGAGTGGATGTGCCGTATGAGTTTAGTAGAGAATGGACGGATTTTATTCCATCGACCGATTATAAATCAGCAGTGAATAATGTAGGCTACCAAAATACATTCAAAAGCAGGAAAGATTTTTTTCGCCGTAATCGAGACCTCTCCATTATTCTCACGATAGGGTTTTACCTCATTAGTATGGTGGATGCTTACGTTGATGCCGAGTTATTTAATTTTGATATTTCGCCGGATTTGTCCATGCGAGTAGCGCCTGTGGTATCGCCACAAACCCATTTCAGTACACAAAGTATCGGCGTAAATTGTAGTTTTACATTTTAATTCGTAAAGTAATATGAAGAGACATTATGTGACTATTCTCATTTGTTTGATTGGGCTTCTTTTTCCGGCAAAGGCCATGGAAAAAACGCTTGTAGAGGAACAAAATAATCCTGTATTTTCGAAAGATTCTCTTTCGGAAGAAATCGGATTGATTCCCGAAAGCTTAGACGCCAATGTGGATAGCTTGCTCCATACGTGGCATGTTCAATATTTTTCAAAAACAGAAACGTTCTGCCATGATGAAGAAGAAAACGTGTGGTTCGCCGACGATGTGCTCCTGGATCGTTTGGATAGACTGCCGCATATCATTCCTATGACATACAATACCCTTGTGCGTAAAAGTATAGAACTTTACACCGATCGCCGCCGTAACCTGATACGCTATATGCTGGGTATGGCGGATTTTTATTTCCCCGTTATGGAACAGATATTGGAAGAACACAAACTACCTCTTGAATTAAAATATTTGGCGGTGGTTGAAAGTGCCCTGAATCCGGTTGCTCTATCCAGGGTAGGCGCTTGTGGACTTTGGCAGTTTATGCTGCCAACCGGCAAGAATTACGGGTTGGAGATAAATAGCTTAGTGGACGACCGTCGCGACCCGATAAAAGCAACTCATGCTGCCTGCCGGTATTTTAAAGACATGTATGCCATCTATGGAGATTGGCATTTAGTGATTGCCTCTTATAATTGTGGCCCCGGAAACGTGAATAAAGCCATACGCCGATCGGGAGGGAAAATGGACTTTTGGAAAATTTACCCCCACCTCCCCCGAGAAACCCGTTCGTATGTGCCTCTTTTTATTGCAGCTTGCTACGCAATGAATTATTATTGCGATCACAATATTTGCCCTCTTCAAACCAGTCTGCCCTTGGCTACAGATACCGTTATGATAACCCAGATGCTACATTTGCAACAGATTGCCAATACGTTGCAAATGGATATCGAACTACTACGCATACTGAACCCGCAATACAGACGGGATATTATCCCCGGAAGCATCAAACCCTCTGCATTAAAATTGCCGGCATCAGCTACTTATAGTTTTGTGAATAAAGAAGATAGCTTGTACGCCATTTCCCAAATCGAAGATTTCCCGGCAAACAACCTGCCGGCGAATGGTTCATCGCGAACCTCCACCCGCGAACAAATGACTCATATTGTTCAATCCGGCGAAAACATTATCCGGATAGCGGATAAATATGGCGTCACAGCTCAGGAAGTACGCAAATGGAATGGACTGGGCTCAAACACGGTAGCTGTGGGGAAACGCCTGCGCCTATATGTCGATAACGGAGGTATCGCTTTCGTCCGGAATGAAAAACAACAAAAGACAACCTCACCTGCTGTTGCTGCAAATCCCAAGCCACAACAACCTGCCCCCAGTGTTACCAACGGGTATGTTACCTACAAAGTGAAATCAGGTGATTCGCTGTATTCCATCTCCCGAAAGTATCCGGGTATATCGGTTGCCACGATACAAAAAGCAAACAATCTTCCCAATTCGAATATTCGACCGGGGCAATTATTAAAAATACCTGTAGGATGAATGACGAAGAACTATTGATACAGAATGAGTTTGACAAATTGTTGAATGACTATCTCAACTCAAATCATCGCCGGAAAGTAGAACGTGTCACGAAAGCGTTCAATTTTGCCAAGCAGGCGCATGCCGGAGCAAAAAGACGTGACGCCATCACCCCCTATATAATGCATCCGTTAGCAGTAGCACGCGTGGTATGCAGCAGAATGGGATTGGGTTCAACCTCCATTTGCGCGGCCCTACTGCACGACGTGGTGGAAGACACCGAATATGAAGTGGTAGACATCCGGAATATGTTCGGAGACAAAATTGCCCAGATTGTTGATGGACTGACCAAAATATCCGGTTCCAACGAGATATTCGGAGAGCAAAATTCCATACAAGTTGAAAACTTCCGAAAATTGCTCCTGACGATGAACAGCGATATAAGAGTTATCCTTATTAAAATCGCCGACCGCCTGCATAATATGCAAACCTTGGGATCTATGCCTCCTGCCAAACAGTACAAAATAGCAAGTGAGACCCTTTTCATATACGCTCCTTTGGCACATCGGCTGGGGCTTTTCGCCATCAAAACGGAACTGGAAGATCTAAGCTTTAAATATGAACATCCACAGGGATATGCTTCTATAGACGAAAAACTGAAAGCAACGGAAAAAACACGTAAGTTGTTGTTTGACCATTTTGCCGAACCGGTACGGGATAAACTCGACAAAATGGGACTCACTTATGAAATGCGTGCCCGTGTGAAATCGGCATATTCCATTTGGAATAAGATACAAAGTAAAGGGATGCTCTTTGAAGATGTTTACGATTTATACGCCGTTCGTATCATCTTCGAACCTCTGTCGGGTGTGGATGAAAAAAATCTTTGTTGGGATATCTATTCGGCAATTACCGATATATATCGCATACGCCCCGACCGCATACGCGACTGGGTAAGCCACCCGAAATCAAATGGCTACCAAGCACTCCACCTAACTGTTATGGGGCCTGATGGACAATGGATTGAGATACAAATCCGAAGCCGCAGAATGGATGATATCGCAGAAAAAGGCTTTGCCGCCCATTGGAAATACAAAGAAAACAATGTAGAAGAAGATACCGAATTAGATAAATGGTTACAAACTATCACCGAAATACTGGAAAATCCCAACCCGAACGCTTTAGACTTTCTGGATACTATTAAAATGAACCTTTTCAGCTCCGAAATATTCGTTTTTACCCCCAAAGGAGACATTAAAAGACTGGCACAAGGCGCTACTGCACTGGATTTTGCCTATGCTTTACACTCTGATATCGGGAATAAATGTATCGGAGCTAAAGTCAATCATCATCTGGAGCCGCTTAGCTACCGCCTGACAAGCGGCGATCAGATAGAGATATTGACCTCGCATTCGCAGAGTCCGCAACCGGAATGGATTAATTTTGTCAAAACCGCCAAAGCACGCACTAAAATAGATTGGGCGCTCAGACGCATAAAAAAAGAAGATGCCGAAAAAGGAGAAAAAAAAGTAGTAGCCTTACTCAAAAAAGCCGAGATAGAAAACACAACTTCTAACATGGATAGACTGGCTCTCTACTGCGGTTTTCGTAAGCGGGAAGATTTCTTTTGTTCGGTAGAAAAAGGAGACGCATTACTCCCCGACAATATAAAGAAACTATTCTCGAAGAAAAGCGACAACACCTTACTCAAACACGTAAGACAGGCTTTGGGAATGGTTCCGACAAATTCGAAAGAAAACCAACCTCTCCCGACAGAAGAGAATAAGGAGAAACTTAAAATTGACAAATCAAAGCCTTATATCCTCAGCGAAGAAGCTTTCAACCATAATTACATCATTGCACAATGTTGCAAACCCATTCCGGGAGACGATGCTTTCGGTTTTATCAATGACGACAATACCGTTGTAGTACACAAACGTTCGTGTCCTATTGCCATCCGACTGAAAAGCAGTTTCGGCGAACGTATTCTATCTACCAAATGGAGCAGTCATAATAACATGTCTTTTGAAGCCACGCTCGAAGTAAAAGGTATCGACACTTTGGGTGTATTAAACACCATAACCAAAATTATTTCCGATGAGTTTAACGTAAATATCCAACGCCTGCTGATAGAGGCCAAAGATGGTGTGTTTGAAGGGAAAATAAAACTGAGAGTGCACGATGTGGAAGATATACAGCGCTTATGTGTTACTCTCCACAAAATTAAAAACATCAAGTCGGTAGGGCGCGTAGTCGATTAAACCGGATATGAAGATTGGCACCATTGATGTAGGAGAACGACCGGTATTCCTGGCTCCGATGGAAGACGTGACGGATGCTTCTTTCCGCTTAATGTGTAAACGTTTTGGTGCAGATATGGTGTACACGGAGTTTATTTCGAGTGATGCACTGATACGCCACGTAAATAAAACGAAGCTGAAACTAAGCATTTCAGCCGAAGAACGCCCCGTAGCTATCCAATTATACGGAAAAGATAGCGCTTCAATGGCAGAAGCCGCCCAAATCTGTGAAGAAGCCAATCCCGATATCATTGATATCAACTTCGGATGCCCCGTCAAAAAAGTGGCAGGGAAAGGGGCCGGAGCAGGTATGTTGCGTAATATTCCGTTAATGCTGCAAATAACGAAGGATGTAGTAAAAGCGGTAAAAATACCGGTAACCGTAAAAACACGTTTAGGATGGGATACGGATCATCTAATTATCGTCGAGTTGGCGGAACAGCTTCAGGATTGCGGAATCGCAGCGCTTTGCATACACGGACGCACACGCAGCCAGATGTATACAGGCGAAGCAGACTGGACGCTTATCCGCAAAACAAAAGAGAATACGCGCATACATATCCCCATTATAGGTAACGGAGATGTCACTTCCGACGAAATCTGTAAAAATCGCTTCGACACCTGTCACGTAGACGCCGTAATGGTAGGGAGAGGTAGCATTGGACGCCCCTGGATATTCCGGGAAATAAAACATTATCTGACCACAGGGAACAAACTTCCCGACGAGGATTTTTCATGGTATTTAAATATCCTGAAAGAACAAACTCTCCAAAGCGTAGAACAATTAGACGAACGTAGGGGAATCTTACATATCCGCCGTCATCTGGCGGCCACCCCGCTATTTAAAAATATTCCTGATTTCAAAAAAACACGAGTCGCCATGCTTCGCGCAGAAACCGTCGACAGCCTGTTTTCGATAATGAATAGTATCACTCCTGTGTCAAAATAAAGCCCAATTAAGGCGATTGATACATAATTGATATGATATGTTACAAAAATATGCTGCTTGTTGGCGAACACAGGCTATATTTGCGAAGAGTTTTTTTCATAGTATTTTAGATCTAAGGTTAACAAGTCTTTGTGAAGAGGGAGTCGTGAGATTGTTTCTTTAAGGAGCAAAAAAACCATCCAATTCCGGGTGGTTTTTTTATTTCTTTCCGTTTATTACCCCCTTCCTGCTAAATTATTCTATATACATTGCCGGGAGTGATTTTTATCAGCCCACCTATCTCTAATTCGAAAAGCATATCCGATAGTTTATGCACCGGTATATCCATTTCTACAGCCAATTGGTTGATTTGCATTCCTTCTTTCTTCCGCAAGATAGCAAGAATCGGATTATTCTCTTCATTTTCGGAAAAAATCAATTCCGTTTGTACCGACTGAGCCGGCGTACGAATGTGCGACTCAACAGGAATATCCCAACTCATGGCCGAGATAACATCAATCGCACAAGTTATCAGGCCGGCTTTATTCTGCCGGATGATTCTATTACAGCCTTGCGAATGTGTATCGGTTATCCTTCCGGGAATAGCAAAGACATCTCGGCTGTAAGAAAAAGCAATATCAGCAGTAATCAAAGAACCTCCTTTGTCGGCCGATTCTATCACGATTGTAGCATCGGCCAAACCGGCAATAATACGGTTACGCTTGACAAAATTGGGTTTATCGGGATTTGTTTCGCTTGGAAAGTCCGTTAATAGTCCGCCATTTTCCAGCATTTCGACGGCTGTTGGGCGATGAATCTGGGGATATATACGATCTAATCCGTGCGCCAATACGGCCAACGTTGGTAATTGATACTTTAAGGCGTTTCGATGAGCTGCAATATCAGTCCCATAAGCTAAACCGCTTGCAATAAGCAAGTCGGGGAGTTTCTCCGCCAGACCGGCGATTAGTCGTTCACATGCGTCTTTGCCGTATTCCGTGATTTTCCGTGTACCTACTATACTCACAATCCGTTTAGCGTTTAAATCGCATGACCCTTTGAAATAGAGAAGCAAGGGCGCATCCGAAAATTCTCGAAGCCGAAAGGGATAGCCGTCGTCCAAAATGAAGTAGGACGTTATCTTGTTTTTTTCGATGAAAGAAAGTTCTTTCTCCGCTTGTTTCAATACGTCCGAACGTTTGATTTCGGTCGCCAATACTCGCCCGATGCCGGGTATTTTCTCCAATGCGTTTGCTTTCTCCTTGAATATAGCTTCTGCATTTCCCAAAGTTTGTAATAGCTGACGCCCTAAGACATCTCCGATGCCGTTCACCATAGTCAGGCCTATTTGATAAAGCTTTTGATTCGGCATTATCGTTCGTTTATTTTTTTCAGTAAATCATCGAAATATTCCCCTCTCGTCAGTTTCCCGTTTATTACAACCACTATTTCTACCTTTCCTTTAGCGGCCAAAGCATTGTCCGAAGCGCGAAAAAGGTCTTGATAAAAAACCAATTTAGCCCCTTCCTTCGCGGTGTGCAGGCAGGAAAGACAAGAATCCCCGCTACGTAACGACGTTTTGAATTGAATATCTACCCGTGAAACAAAGGCGTCAACACCCTTCTCGTGCATCGTTCCGAAGTTTTCGCCAAGCGACTCAAGATATTCATGCCTCGTATGCTCCATATAGCGCTGGTAATTTGAATTGTTCACCACGCCTTGCAAATCACATTCGTAATCGCGCACTTTTATTTCCAGTTTAAAATTATATTCCATACATACCTTATTTATTATTGCTCGCTATTGCCAACGAACTTATACATTCTGTCCGACGGACGTATCTTTTCTTTCACTTTTAAGGAAAAGCGCTCACCTTTTACCGTTTCTGCCACAGGTCTTAAGTCTACGCGAATTTCTTCTACGATTTGCATCAAAGCGCCGGTTGTAGTACCGGTAATCAGGATTTCGTCGCCTACTTTCAGGGTTTGCGACTCCATTTCAAACTCGGCGACACCCAAGCCGCCGAAGTATTTGATACCTTTCGCTACGTATACCTTCCGCTTGCTGGCCTCCGAACCGTAACGGCTACTCCATTCGCCCAGACGCTGCCCCAGATAGTAACCATCCCAAAAACCTCGGTTGAAAACAGATTGCAGGCGTTTATCCCATGCGGCGATTTTTTCTTCGAAACAACTGTCTTCACAATAGCATCGTACCGCTTCTTTGTAGCACTCCGTTACAATCCGGACGTATTCCGGCCCTCTGGCCCGGCCTTCTATTTTGAAAATGCGTACGCCGGCATCCATCATCTTATTCATGAAATGGATGGTCTTTAAATCTTTGGGCGACATGATGTACTGGTTTTCCACCTCCAACTCTATCCGGCTTTCTTTGTCTTTCACCGTATAACCTCGCCGACATATCTGCATACAGGCGCCACGATTGGCCGAAGCATTCATTTCGTGCAAGCTCAGGTAGCATTTGCCGGAAACGGCCATGCACAAAGCTCCGTGGCAGAACATCTCAATACGTATCCGTTCGCCGTGCGGGCCTTTTATGTTCTCGTCTACGATTTGTTGGTGTATCCGTCTTACTTGCTCCAAATTGAGTTCGCGAGCCAGTACGACCACGTCGGCATAACGGGCGTAGAATTTCAGCGCTTCGATATTGGTGATATTCAATTGGGTGGAGAGATGAACCTCTTGCCCGATACGGTGGGCGTAATGCATGGCGGCAATGTCGGACGCAATGACGGCCGACAGTTCTGCTTCTTTCGCTGCGTTTATGATTTCTTGCATCAGAGGCATATCTTCGTCGTAAATAATGGTATTTACCGTGAGATAGTTTTTTACGCCGTGCTCGCGGCAGATGCCGGCAATGCGTTTTAAATCCTTTACCGAAAAATTGTTGGAAGAGCGTGAGCGCATATTCAGGCCTTCTATTCCGAAGTAAACCGAATCGGCGCCCGCCCGGATGGCTGCCATCAAGGATTCGTACGAACCGGCCGGAGCCATTATCTCGAAATCTTTCTCGTTCATGTACATCTTCACATTCGTTCGGGAACTTCGATGCCCAAGAGGGATAGACCCGATTTCAGCACCTCCGCTACATGGAAAGAAAGAAGGAGGCGGAAACGGCGCAGGGAGGGATTCTCCTCGCGAAGAATCGAATAATCGTGATAGAACGGATTGTATTCTTTTACCAAATCGTACACGTAATTGGCGATGAGCGCCGGACTATACAACGAGCCGGCTTCGCGTACTACGCCGGGGTAATCGGCAAGCAACCGAATCAGGGTTACTTCTTTTTCCGAAAGTGGAATCGAGAGCGGCAAATCGCCGGACGTATCAAGGCCCCGCTCCGCAGCTTTGCGCAATACGGAGCGGATGCGGGCATAGGTGTATTGGATAAAGGAAGCGGTGTTGCCGTTGAAGTCGATAGACTCCCGCGGGTTGAAGGTCATATTCTTGCGAGGGTCTACTTTCAGGATAAAATATTTCAGCGAGCCTAAGCCTACAATGCGTACGATGTCTTCTATTTCCTGGGGCGTCATAACGTCCGATTTCCCCAATTCGCGGGATATTTCGCGAGCCGTTCGCAGCATTTCGTCCATCAGATCGTCGGCATCTACTACGGCGCCTTCGCGGCTTTTCATTTTCCCTTCGGGAAGTTCCACCATGCCGTAGGAGAAATGCACAAGTCCTTTTCCAAAAGCAAAGCCCAGCTTATCGAGCAAGACGGAAAGTACCTGAAAATGGTAGTTCTGTTCGTTTCCTACCACATATATCATTTTGTTGATAGGATAATCGTCGAAGCGCAATTTGGCCGTACCTATATCTTGCGTCATATAGACAGAGGTACCGTCGGAGCGAAGCAATAATTTCTCGTCCAGATTGTTTGGGGTAAGGTCTGCCCATACGGAGCCGTCGTCTTTGCGGTAGAAGATGCCTTCCGCCAAACCTCGCAAGATTTCGTTTTTTCCTTCCAGATAGGTTTCGGATTCGTAGTAGATTTTATCAAAATCTACTCCCAATTTTTGGTATGTTTCGTCAAACCCTGCATACACCCACCGGTTCATGGTTTGCCAGAGGGATACCACGTCTTCGTTTCCGGCTTCCCATTGGCGGAGCATCTCGCGGGTCTCGGCCATTAGAGGGGAGCGGGCTTCGGCTTGGGCTTTGGTTAATCCTTGAGATTCGAGTTCGTTTAGTTCCTGTTTATACTGTTTGTCGAACAGCACATAATACTCTCCCACCAAGTGGTCTCCTTTCTTTCCCGACGATTGCGGCGTTTCGCCGTTGCCCCATTTTCTCCATGCCAGCATCGACTTGCAGATATGGATGCCCCGGTCGTTCACAATATTTGTTTTTACTACCTTATATCCATTGGCTTTGAGGATTTCGGCCAGGCTGAAGCCCAAAAGATTATTCCTCACATGCCCCAGGTGGAGGGGTTTGTTGGTATTGGGCGAAGAATATTCTATCATCGCCAGCGGAGATGTTTCCGTGGCGGGTGTAAGGCCGTAATGTTCGGTACGGTTTATTTCATTCAGCAAACGTATCCAGCAGGAAGAGGCCAGCGCGAGATTGAGAAAGCCCTTTATTACGTTAAATTCCGCCACGGTAGGTTCGTGCTCTTGGAGGTATTGCCCTATGTCTTGCGCCGTTTGTTCGGGCGACTTTCGCGATATCCTCAGAAAAGGGAATACGACCAGGGTGAGGTGTCCTGTAAATTCTTTTTTTGTTTTCTGCAATTGTATTTGCTCCACGGTTGTTTCTCCGCCGTAAAGCGCCCGGATGCCGGTTGCTATGGCTTCGGCTATCTGCTGCTCGATATTCATTACGTTGTATTTTTAATGATGCTGTTTTGCCGGCAAAGGTAAGAAGTTAATCGCACATAATCTTCCGGGCTATGCCGGTAGATATTTGCAGGCTGCAACTTTATCTTTATATTTGCCAAACTTTTTAGCTCTGTATTTGCACATAACATTATAAATATATATACCATGAAATCAACAGAAATTTCACGTCGCTTGTTTCTTAAACAAGCAGTTACCGCCTCGGCGGTTTCGACAATCCCTTCATTTTGGATTCCTGCCAAAGCCCGTACCATGCCCACTTCTCCGCTGATAAGCGCCAACGACCGGGTAAACTTAGCCCTTATAGGTGTTGGGAATCGGGGTGGAGAAATTGCCGGCGAATTGTACAACACCGGTCTGTGTAACATCGTTGCTTTATGTGATGTAGATATGGGAGCTCCCCATACCCAGGCCATTATCAGTAAATTTCCGAATGTGCCCCGTTTTCAGGATTTCCGGAAAATGTTCGATACGATGGGAAACCAAATCGACGCGGTAACCGCCGGTGTGCCCGATCATTCCCATTTTCCCGTTACGATGGAAGCTATGGCGCACGGGAAGCATGTGTATGTAGAAAAACCGATGGCGCGAACCTTCAACGAAGTAGAACTGATGATGAAGGGCGAGAAAAAATACGGCGTAGTAACCCAAATGGGCAACCAGGGACATTCGGAAGGCAATTACTTTCAGTTTAAAGCTTGGTTGGACGCCGGTATCATCAAAGACGTAACAGCCGTAACGGCCCACATGAACAGCCCGCGTCGCTGGCATGGATGGGATCCGAAAATCACCGATTTTCCTGCTGCCGAACCCATCCCGCAAACAATGGATTGGGATACATGGCTGGGCGTTGTGAAAGATCACAACTATAATCACGATTTTGTAAACGGACAATGGCGTTGCTGGTACGATTTCGGCATGGGCGCTTTGGGCGACTGGGGAGCGCATCTTTTGGATACGGTTCATCAATTTCTGGATCTGGGTCTGCCCTACGAAATCAATCCGGTTTACTTGAAAGACCATAATCCGTTCTTCTATCCCATGTCGTCCACGCTTGTTTTCCGATTCCCCGAAAGAGGGCAGATGCCGGCCTTAGACATTACCTGGTACGACGGGCTGGATAATATCCCCTCCGTGCCGGAAGGATACGGCGTGTCTGAAATCGACCCGAACATTCCACCCGTGGGAGGAGGTAAAATCCAACCCATGAGGCTGAATCCCGGAAAAGAAATATACACAAAGACACTCACCTTTAAAGGCGGGTCGCACGGAAGTACGCTATCTATCATTCCGGAAGCTAAAGCCAAGGAAGTGGCGCCCCGACTGCCGGAAGTGCCGAAAAGCTCGTCGAATCATTATGCCAACTTCCTGTTGAGCTGTATGGGCAAGGAAAAACCGCGTTCTCCGTTCTCCATCGCCGGGCCTTTGAGTCAACTCTTCTGTCTGGGCGTATTGAGCCAGCGGCTGGGAGAAAAACTGCTGTTTGATAGAGAAACCAAACGAATCACCAACAATGCCTTGGCCAATCAAATGTTGTTTGGCGATTTACCTCGGAAAGGCTGGGAAGATTATTATAAGATTTAGTTTCTCTCTTGGGAGATGGAGAAACTTTCAGCCGGCGCGGATTCGCAGATGTCGAATTCCGCGCCTTTTTTATGAACCTAAAATCCCCAAACACTGCAAATATGTGATTGGATGCTCTGACATTTGTCGGAAGCCTCAATGACATGTGAATGGAGGCTCTGACATTTGTCGAAAGCTTCAACGATACATGAATGGAGACTATGACATTTGTCGAAGGCTCCAACGATATGTGAATGGAGACTCTGACATTTGTCGAAAGCTCCAACGATAAATGAATGGAGGCTCTGACATTTGTCGGAAGCTCCAATGATATGTGAATGGAGGCTCTGACATTTGTCGGAGACTCCAACGATATATGATTGGAGGCTCTGACATTTGTCGGAGGTTTTGATGATATTCGATTTTCTTTTTCTTGCCGGTTTGCCGTATTTATTACGCATATTACGCCATCGTTTGGCGTAATAGACATCTACTTTTGTACTATAATTAAGATAAGAGTAAAAAATATGAACAAAAAATGGACAGACTGGACAGACAAATACGGTGTGACGTACAGTGCGAATAAAAGAAAATTGATAGGAGCAAGTACCTATCTTACACAATATCTCACAACGTACAAAATTCGACCCGGATGCAAGATTATTGGAATGAGGGCTTTTGCCCGCAGCAGTAACAGTTATTTGCAAAACATTCGGATTCCCGATAGCGTAACTATTATTGAAAAGGAGGCTTTTGAAGGATGTACGGGTTTGCAGAACATTCGGATACCTGATAGTGTAACCATTATTGGCAAGGGAGTTTTTAGCAGATGTTCTGCTTTGCAAAGCATAAATTGCAGCAGCCCTCATTTTAAGTCTGTGGATGGTGTTTTGTTTTCCGCTGATTTGAAAAAAATTATTCGATATCCACAAGCAAAAGCCGGGGTTACATATAGTATCCCGAATAGCGTAACCACTATTGGGAAAGAAGCTTTTTATGCATGCACGAGTTTGAAGGACATTCATATCCCCAACGGTGTCACTACGATTGAAAAAAATGCCTTTGAAAGGTGTTCCGCTTTGCAGAACATTTGGATTCCGGATAGCGTAACTATTATTGAGGAAGGCGCTTTTTCCGAGTGTTCCGCTTTACGGTACATTCATCATCTCCCTCACGGTATCACTGCGATTGGAGAAAAAGCCTTTTCCAACTGTTCCGCTTTGCATGACATTCGGATTCCGGACAGCGTAACTACGATTGGAGTGTGGGCTTTTGACGGATGTTCCGCTTTACGGCACATTCATATCCCCGATAGCATAACCACGATTGGAGTGTGGGTTTTTGGCGGATGTTCCGCTTTACGGAATATTCATATCCCCGATAGCGTAACCACGATTGAAGAATCGGCTTTTAACGATTGTTCCAATTTGCAGAATATAAATTGTAATAGTCGTTATTTTAAATCTGTCGACGGCATCCTGTTCTCCGCTGATTTGAAAAAAATTATTCGATATCCACAAGCAAAAACAGAGGTTACATATAGTATCCCGGACAGTGTCGTCACGATTGGAGAGGACGCTTTTAAGGAATGTACGAGTTTGCAGAACATTCGGATTCCGGACAGCGTAACCCGTATTGGAGAAAAAGCTTTTTCCGAATGTTCGGGTTTGCAGAACATTCATATCCCCGATAGCGTAACCACGATTGGGGAGGAAGCTTTTACGGAATGTTCCGCTCTACAAAACATTCGGATTCCGGATAGCATAATCACTATTGAATATGGAGTTTTTTCCGGATGTTTGAGTTTGCAGAACATTCGGATTCCGGACAGCGTAATCCTTATCGGAATAAGCGCTTTTTTCGGGTGTTCGAGTTTACAGAGTATCCGGATTCCGGATGGTGTAACCTGTATTATTGGAGAAAATGTCTTTTACAATTGTTCCGCTTTACAAAGCATAAGTTGTGACAGTCGTTATTTTAAATCTAACGATGGCGTCTTGTTCTCCGCTGACTTGAAAAAAATCATTCAATATCCACAAGCAAAAACCGATGTTACATATAGTATTCCCGATAGCGTAACCACGATTGGCGAGAGAGCTTTTATGGGGTGTACGAGTTTGCAGAACATTCGGATTCCCGATAGCGTAACCCGTATTGTAGAAAGAGCTTTTGTCGGGTGTACGAATTTGCAAAACATTCGGATCCCCGATAGCGTAACCACGATTGGAGAACAGGCTTTTGAAGAATGTTCCTCTTTACAAAGTATTCGGATTCCTGATAATATAACCTGTATTGAAGAGGGGGTTTTTTGCAGATGTCTCTCTTTACAAAATATTGAGATACCCGATAGCGTAACTACTATTAAAGATCAGGCTTTCCAAGAATGCACGAGTTTACAGAGCATTTGGATACCCGATAGCGTAACCACGATTGGCGTATTGACATTCGAGGATTGTTCTGCGTTGGAGGACGTGCATTTACCAGACAGCATAACGTCTATTCCGCTTATTTTTATGGGATGTTCCGCTTTAGGGAACATTCATCTCCCGGATAGTATAAGCAGGATCTGGCCTTGGGATCTTGAATTGTGTTCCGCACAAAGCATAAGTTGTAACAATCGTTATTTTAAGTCTATCGACGGCATCCTGTTCTCCGCCGATTTGAAAAGAATTATTCGATATCCGCAAGCAAAAACCGGGGTTACATATGATATTCCCGATAGCGTAATCATTATTGGAGAAGGGGCTTTTTACGAGTGTTCGAGTTTGCAGAACATTCGGATTCCCGACAGCGTAACCACGATTGGGAAAAGAGCTTTTTACGGGTGTTCGAGTTTGCAGAACATTCGGATTCCCGATAGCGTAACCACGATTGGGAAGGAGGCTTTTGAAGAATGTTCCTTTTTGAAGAATATTCAACCCAATAACGCAACTATTATTACATAACGCCATCATTTGGCGCAATAGACCTCTTATATTTGCAGAAAGATTCATATAAAAATAAGAACATGAACGAGGAATGGGAAGACGAATACGGCGTGACATACAGCGCAGATAAAAAAAAATTAATATGCGCCCAG
>JAISZY010000149.1 GCA_031284375.1 Tannerellaceae bacterium
GGGAAATCACCGTGCAAATAGTGAAAAACAGTCACAAAACCGGCGTTCAGATTAACAAGATTGCCCAGATTACCCGTTTGACACCCGAAGAAGTGGAGAAGATTATTTCCGGCAATGACAAATAATAAAATCTTCCTGTTTATTTCAGAACAATCTTGTGCGTGTCCGGAATTGTATCCGATTTTTATGTATGTTTGTGCAGTTTAATCTGAGAAAACGATAACATATTTATGTTGAAACAACAGTTACAACAAAAATTACAGCAAAAGCTTTCCCCACAGCAAATCCAGTTTATCAGGCTTCTGGAGTTACCCACCATTGAACTGGAAGAACGAATAAAGCACGAACTGGAGGAAAATCCTGCATTGGAAGAAGGACAGGATATAAGCAGTATAGAGGAATCCGGAGAAGAAGGAGAGGCAGAGAACGCTTCGCTCGATGAGATGGAAACCGATTTATCGCTGGGTGATTATCTGACGGAAGACGATATCCCCGATTATAAAATGCGTGAGTTGAGAGAACGTGCGGAAAAAAAGGAAGAGATTCCATTCTCTGTAAATCAGTCGCTCAATGAATACCTTTTACAGCAATTGGGACTAAGGGATTTGTCGGAAAAAGAAGTAAAGATAGCCGAATATATAATCGGTAATATAGATGACGATGGGTACCTGCGACGAGACATCGCCTCCATCGCCGACGATTTGATTTTTCAGGTAGCACAAACCGTCGATAACGAAGAAATAGAATCGGTGATACACATAGTGCAAGACTTCGACCCTTCGGGTATCTGCGCCCGTAACCTCCGAGAATGTCTTCTCCTCCAGTTGGGGAAGCGGGCAAAAAGCCAAAATAACGAACGGGCTATCCGTATCCTGAAGGATTATTTCGACGAGTTTACACGCAAACATTACGATAAAATCATGCGCTCGATGAATATCAGCGAAAGCGACCTGAAACAAGCCATTCAGGAGATTACCATGCTGAATCCAAAACCGGGAAGTTTGTGGGAAGAACCCATGACGTCGGGCATGAGTCAGATTACGCCCGATTTCGTGGTAGAAACTCACAACGGCGAATTATTCCTCAGCATGAACAACCGGGACGTTCCCGACCTGCACGTGAGCCGCGACTATATGGAAATCTTTCAGAGTTATGCCGCCAACAAATCCAATCAGACGTCCGATATGCGTAATGCCGTACAATTTGTAAAACAAAAGCTGGATTCCGCCCAATGGTTTATCGACGCCGTTCGTCAGCGGCAGGAAACGCTGCAACGTACAATGGAAGCAATCATCTTGCTTCAGAAGGCATTTTTCCTTTCGGGCGACGAATCCGCCCTCCGTCCCATGATACTCAAAGACGTATCCGAACGTGCCGGATATGACATATCTACCATCTCGCGCGTAAGCAACAGTAAGTATGTGCAAACAAACTTTGGCATTTACCCGCTCAAATATTTCTTCTCCGAATCTATACACACCAATAGCGGCGAGGAAGTTTCCACCCGCGAAGTAAAGAAAATAATGAAAGAACATATCGACGAAGAAAACAAACATAAGCCTCTTACCGACGAAGAAATCGCCCTTATACTGAAAAAGAAAGGCTACATCATCGCCCGGCGTACAATAGCAAAATATCGCGAACAAATGGACATCCCCGTTGCCCGGCTCAGAAAAGAAATATAACTTTGCGGCAAAAGACAAAGCAATGAAACTGTTCGCAAATATAATATCTATCCTGTTCCATCCCCTGCTGATGGTGACGTACGGCATGTTGATGGCGCTAAGTTTTACCTACCTCAACATCTATCCCCTCGTCCTGAAACTGCATTTGATAGGAGGCGTATTCCTCGGCACGGTAGTCGTTCCCGGAACCATTATTTTACTGATGGTAAAAAACGGAATGGCAGACGATATGGAACTAACCAACCGGCATAAACGTATGATGCCCTACCTCCTTTTCATTGCATCCAATATGACATGTCTTTTTTATTTGTTCAAGATGCAGTTACCTTTCTGGATGTTGTCTATGTTCATGGGTGTTTGTGTAGCATTGTTTGCGGCTTTGTGCATTAATTTTGTATGGAAGATAAGCATCCACACCTTGGGTGTTGGCGGACTACTCGGCGCGGTAACAGGCATTGCCCGCGCGCAGACGGCAAATCCTTATTGGTTGTTTATTGCCGTCTTGATTGTAGCAGGCTTGGTAGGTACGTCGCGAATTATTCTCAATAAACACACACCGATGCAAGTTTACGCCGGCTTCCTTTTGGGGCTTATTTGTACGTTTGCTTCCTCCTTCACGAATTTTATCTATTTATTAATCTAATAAAAACACTTAAAGTATGAACTTTCCTGCCCATTTGAAGTACACGCAAGACCATGAATGGCTCCGTGTAGAAGGCAATGAAGCGTATGTTGGTATCACCGACTATGCACAAAATGAATTAGGTGAAATCGTTTACGTAGACGTCCCCACCTTAGGCGAAACGCTTAAGAAAGAGGAGGTATTCGGAACAATTGAAGCCGTAAAAACCGTGTCCGACTTGTTTATGCCCGCTTCGGGCGAAGTATTGGCCGTAAATCCGGAACTGGAAAACAATCCCGAACGGGTGAACGAAGACCCTTATGGAAAAGGCTGGATTATCAAAATAAGCCTTACGAATCCTGAGGAAGTAGACACACTTTTGTCTGCCGCCCAATACGAAGCAAGTATCTGATGCTTCCGGTTGTAAGTATCATCATGGGGAGTACGTCCGACTTGCCTGTCATGGAAAAGGCGGCGAAATTGCTCGACGAAATGGAAATTCCTTTCGAGCTACACGCTCTCTCTGCGCATCGTACGCCGGCCGAAGTGGAAGATTTTGCCAAAGGCGCGAAAGAAAGAGGTATTAAAGTAATCATCGCAGCGGCAGGAATGGCGGCTCATCTTTGCGGCGTTATTGCTTCCATGACAACCCTGCCGGTTATCGGTGTACCAATCAATTCGTCGCTCAGCGGGATGGACGCCCTCTTGGCCATTGTGCAAATGCCGCCGGGAATCCCCGTGGCCACCGTAGGAATCAACGGCGCTTTGAATGCCGGAATCTTAGCGGTGCAAATCCTTTCCACAGGAGACGAAAAACTCCAGGAAAAACTTGCCGCTTATAAGGAAGACCTCAAAAAGAAAATCGTAAAAGCCAACGAAGAGTTGGCGCAAATCCACTTTACCTATAAAACAAATTAGTAAAGCCTTGGACCTGTTTAACTATTCCCGCCGGCTTTCGTCGGTTGTTCACGTCGGAAACACTCCTTTGGGAGAGACAAATCCCATACGACTTCAGTCGATGGCCAATGTTTCGACAATGAACACGGAGGCCGCAATCGCTCAGGCGATGAAGATGATTGAAGCCGGTGCGGAATATGTTCGTTTTGCCGCTCAAGGAGAACGCGAAGCCCGGAATCTGGGACGCATACGCCGAGCTTTGCAAGAAAAAGGCTATGCCACACCGCTTGTAGCCGATATTCATTTCAACGCCGCCGCCGCCAACGTCGCCGCACAAGAGGTAGAAAAGGTACGCATCAATCCGGGAAATTATGCGGCAACGCCCGAACTCGCTCGCCGTCGGTTTATTCCCTTTCTTCGTCTATGTAAAGAACGCCAAACAGCCATACGCATAGGCGTGAACCATGGTTCTCTTTCCGAAAGAATGATGAATCGTTATGGCGATACGCCGGAAGGAATGGTGGCCTCCTGCATGGAGTTTCTCGAAATATGCGGGGAAGAAAACTTTACGGATGTTGTTATTTCCATCAAAGCTTCCCATACGGTGGTTATGGTTAAAACCGTCCGTTTGCTGGTATCGGAAATGGAAAGAAACGGAATCCGTTTCCCTCTTCATCTGGGCGTTACCGAAGCGGGCGACGGCGAAGACGGACGTATCAAAAGCGCCGTAGGAATCGGGGCGCTCCTTGCCGACGGAATAGGCGATACAATCCGTGTATCCCTCAGCGAAGCGCCCGAAAAAGAATTGCCCGTAGCCGGCGCCTTGGTGAATTATATACGGGAAAGAGAAAAACATACTCCCATCGTAGCCCTTCCTGCTCCGGGATATAATCATTTGGCGATGGAACGACGTCTCAGCCGGAAAGTGGAAGAAATAGGTGGAGGTCGCCCTCCGGTTGTTCTCTCGGCAGATGCGTTGGAGCGCTATCCTTCCGCCCGCTTTGTGCCCATCTCATTCAACACGCTGACGGAAGAAACTATTCGTATGCTATCGGAAAACAAATCAACCGTAGCCATCCTGAGCAGTAGCCATCGCAATGCCGTTGGCGAAATGCGTGCAGCCATTCATTGTCTTATCGCTGCCGGTTGTGATGTTCCCCTTATCCTTCGCCGTGATTATCGGGAAGACCATCCGGAATCCCTTGTATTGAAGGCCGCGGCCGATTTCGGCGCTATCCTCCTCGACGGTTTCGGCGACGGTCTGATGATGCACACCGAAAGAATGACCACTGCCGATACGGAACAGGTGTTGCTCGGCATCCTGCAAGCTACCCGTTTACGCATCACGCGCACCGAATACATTTCGTGTCCCGGTTGCGGACGCACCTTGTACGATTTACAAACAACGATAGCCCGCGTAAAATCGGCCACGTCTCATCTTACGGGACTTAAAATCGGCATCATGGGTTGTATCGTAAACGGACCGGGCGAAATGGCAGATGCCGATTATGGTTACGTTGGCGCCGGACAAGGCAAAATCAACCTTTACAAAGGCAAACAATGCCTGATGAAAGGCCTTCCCGAAGCCGGCGCCGTAGAGAGCCTTGTGCAGCTTATAAAAGAAAATGGAGATTGGAAAGATTGAAAAACCATGAAAATACAGTTGATCGATACCGGTTATTTCTATGTAGACTGTGGGGTTATGTTTGGCGCCATCCCCAAAACCACCTGGCAACACCGTTATCCTTGCAACGATAAAAACCAGGGCGTCTTAGCCATGCGGAGCGCCCTGGTTCATTCCGACGACGGACACATCGTCTTGCTCGACACCGGAGCCGGCGATAAACAATTGAAGCAATTAAGTTACTACGGCTTTTTCAATCTGACCAACTTGGCAGAAGAATTATCCAAACAAAATATCTTGCCGGAACAAATTACGGATGTAGTACTTACCCATCTCCATTTCGACCATTGCGGCTACTTGACCCGAAGGAATGAATCCGGCGAAATGCCGGTGATGGTCTTCCCTAATGCCACCCATTGGATAAGTCGCGCTCAATGGGAAAACAGCCGCCATCCCAATCCTTTGGAAAAAGATTCTTACTTTACCGAAAACATAGAGGCGGTATCGAAAGCCAATAAAATCAGGCTTATAGACGAAGACACGGAGCTTTGCCGCGATATACGCCTTCGCCTCTACGACGGGCATACGCCCGGACAAATTGCACCTTACATCAAAACGCCCGAACGTACGGTCGTGTTTGCAGGCGACGTTATCCCTCTGGCGGCAAACGTATCCCCGGAATGGATATCGGCCTACGACACATTTCCGGTTACTTCTTACTACGAAAAAGTCCGTATGCTGGAAGAAGCCTCCGCCCAAGGACAAGCCTTAATCTATTGCCACGACGCCTACATCCGTTGCTCAACCGTGCGAAAGGTCAACGATTTCTACAAAACAGACCACATATTGACATACGATTGAGCCTATCCACGGCGCTATCCTTTGCAGCAGAGAATCCCCGGGAACAAGACACGCGTTCCCGGGAACA
>JAISZY010000156.1 GCA_031284375.1 Tannerellaceae bacterium
TGAAAGAGCGAAAAGAAAATTAAAGAGAGGAACAAGCTATGGCAACAAAAGCATTTCAAAAAATATATACAAAGATAACCCAGATTACAAAAGCGACCTGCTCGCTCAAAGCCACAGGAGTAGGATACGACGAACTGGCGTCGGTAAACGGGAAGCTGGCTCAGGTGGTAAAAATCATCGGTGACGAAGTAACCCTTCAGGTCTTTTCCGGAACGGAAGGCATCCCCACCAATGCCGAAGTCGTATTTATGGGTAAAGCGCCTACGCTGAAAGTGGGCGAACAATTAGCCAGCCGCTTCTTCAATGCCTACGGAGAACCGATAGACGGAGGCCCCGCCATAGACGGGAAAGAAGTAGAAATAGGGGGCCCGTCGGTAAATCGCGTCCGGCGCGAACAGCCCTCGGAACTCATTGCTACCGGTATCGCCGGCATCGACTTGAACAATACGCTGGTAACCGGTCAGAAGATACCTTTCTTTGCCGATCCCGATCAGCCGTTCAATCAAGTGATGGCGCTCGTTGCTCTGCGTGCCGAATCGGACAAAATCATCCTCGGAGGCATGGGCATGACAAACGACGACTATCTCTTTTTCAAGAACACCTTCAGCAATGCCGGAGCGCTCGACCGCATCGTGAGCTTTATCAATACCACCGAAGATCCTTCGGTAGAACGTCTTCTTATCCCCGACATGGCGCTTACGGCAGCCGAGTACTTTGCCGTACAGAAAAACGAAAAAGTGCTGGTGCTCCTCACCGATATGACCAACTATGCCGACGCGCTGGCCATCGTATCGAACCGCATGGACCAGATTCCGTCCAAAGACTCTATGCCCGGCTCCATTTATTCGGACCTGGCGAAGATATACGAAAAGGCCGTACAGTTCCCCGACGGAGGCTCTATCACCATCATTGCCGTTACAACCCTTTCGGGAGGCGACATCACCCATGCCGTGCCGGACAATACGGGCTATATCACCGAAGGACAGTTGTATCTTCGTCGAGACAGCGATATCGGCAAAGTAATCGTAGACCCCTTCCGTTCGCTGAGTCGTTTGAAACAATTGGTAACCGGCAAAAAGACCCGTCAGGACCATCCTCAGGTGATGAATGCCGCCGTTCGCCTCTATGCCGATGCCGCCAATGCAAAAACCAAGCTGGAGAACGGATTCGACCTGACGGATTACGACAACCGTACCTTGGCCTTTGCCAAAGATTATTCGGACAAACTCTTGGCCATCGACGTAAACCTCAATACAACCGAAATGCTCGACGTTGCCTGGGAACTCTTTGCTACATACTTTACTCCTGCCGAAGTAAACATCAAGCAGGAATTGGTGGATAAATATTGGAGAAAGTAAGCGATGGCAATCAAGTTTCAATATAATAAGACGTCGCTTCAGGCATTGGAAAAACAACTGAAGATACGCGAACGCGCCCTGCCCACCATCAAGAGCAAAGAAAGCGCATTGCGTATGGAGGTAACACGCACCAAAGATGAAGTAACAACATTGGAACTCCGGCTTGAAAACGAAATACGCAGCTACGAAAATATGGTAGCTTTGTGGAACGAGTTTACCCCCAACCTGATAAACGTAAAGGACGTAGCGCTTTCTACAAAGAAAATTGCCGGTGTAATCGTGCCCGTATTGCAAAAGATAGACTTCGAAATTAAATCCTACAGCCTCTTCAACACCCCGCTATGGGTAACCGACGGGATAGAATTGCTGAAAGGTCTGGCGCGTACAGGCATCGAAGCCGAATTTTCGCAAATGAAACTGGAGTTATTGGAACACGCAAGGAAAAAGACAACCCAGAAGGTAAACCTCTTCGAGAAAGTACAGATTCCCGGTTACAAAGATGCGATACGGAAAATAAAGAGATATATGGAAGACGAACAAAGCCTCTCCAAAGCTTCTCAGAAAATTATGCGTACCAATCAGGAGAAACGTAAAACCAAAGAACAGGAGGTAAACCCATGATTGTGCCGATGAAAAAATATGCCTTTATGGTATATCATAAAGAATATGACGGCTTCCTCCACACCCTGCGCAACTTGGGAGTGGTGCATGTGAAGGAAACAAAATCCATAGCAAATTATCCGGAGATTCAAGAGCTAACTACCGAAAGGAAACGGATTAACACGACGCTGCAATACTTCAAGAAATTGAACAACGAGAACAAAGACACTGTTCTGCTGCCGGCCAAAGACCTTTCCAAAACGGAAGGCTTACGATGGGTAGAGAAAGTGGAAGCGCTTCAGGAAAAGAAAGCCCAGTTGTTGGCAGAAAAACAAGTTTTGCTCAAAGACATTGCTTATATGGAATCGTGGGGCGATTTTAGCTACGCCACCCTCAGCAGTTTGAAAGAAGCCGGTTATATCGTTACGTTCTTCAACTGTCCAACCTCGCGTTTCGCTCCCGAATGGGTAGACAAGTACAACGCTATCGTGATAAACGATGCGCAATCGGTCAGCAATTTTATTACGATAACGAAAGAAGGCGAACCGATAGACATCGAAGCCGAACGTCCCAAAATGCCCGACAGAGGGCTGGAAGTACTCCGCACCGCCTATCAGCAGTTGCAGGATAATCTGGAACAAACGGACAACAAATTGAAACAGATAGCCGCCTCGGAGTACAACACCCTGGAAGCTCTCGACAAAAATTTGCAGGACGAATTTAACTATGCCAACGTACAGATACAAACCGAACGACAGGCCGACAACAGACTGATGTTTCTGGAAGGCTGGACAACCAAAGACCAGGCAAAAAATCTGGAAACGGAATTGGATAAGCAAAGCTATTTCTTCCAACAATTGGAAATACAACAGGAAGACAGAGTGCCCATCAAGCTGAAGAACAATGCCTATTCACGCTTGTTCGAACCGCTCACGCGCTTGTTCTCGCTTCCCAATTATGCGGAATTAGATCCTACGCCGATGCTGGCGCCATTCTTTATGCTCTTCTTCGGACTATGCTTCGGCGACGGCGGCTATGGCTTGTTGGTCTTGCTTGCCTGTACTTTCTTGAAAAAGAAATTCAGTCCCGATATGCGTCCCTTCCTCTCGCTTGCCCAGTATCTGGGAGGAGCAGCAATCTTGGTGGGGATACTAACGGGAACATTCTTCGGCGTAGCCTTGGTAGATGTACCAGCCCTTAAAGCCATAAAAGATTACTTCCTTACAACAAACAATCTGATGACGCTCTCTTTGGTATTGGGATTGGTGCATATTGTTTTCAGCAAATGTGTGGCCGCCTATAAGACAAAGGTTCAGAAGGGCATAAAACACAGCCTTGCTCCCTGGGCATGGGTGTTTGTAATCGTATCCCTGCTGCTGGTTTTCGGTTTGCCGATGATGGATATACAGCTCCCCCAAACGCTCATCTACGTATGTTACGGCATTGCCGGTGCAGCCGGATTGGTTGTACTTCTTTATAATTCTCCGGGAAAGAGTATTTTCCTCAACGTAGGTTCGGCTCTCTGGGCTACCTACAATGTCGCTTCGGGCATGTTGGGCGATACCCTGTCGTACCTTCGTTTGTTTGCCATCGGTTTGGCGGGAGGTATTTTGGGCGGCGTATTCAATATGTTGGCAATAGAAACAACATCCGGTTTGCCTCTTGTTGTGCGCATCCCTCTCATGTTGTTCGTACTTCTGGTAGGACACGGAATGAACATTGCCCTGTGTGCAATCAGTTCCGTAGTACATCCTATCCGCCTCATATTTGTAGAGTATTTCAAAAACTCCGAATACGAGGGAGGAGGGATAGCCTACCTGCCATTCAAAAAAACATCGTAATAATAAACAAATTAATAATTATACATTAAAACAAAAAGATTATGGAAATTTTATTGGCTTATATTGGTATTGCAATTATGACCGCAGGCGCTTTTGTTGCCAGTTCTATCGGTGTAACAATTACCGGAAATTCAGTAGTCGGCGCTATGAAGAAAAATCCGGACGCATTCGGCTCCTATCTTATACTCAGCGCCCTGCCCGCATCGCAGGGATTATACGGACTGGTTGGTTTCTTCATGTTACAAAAATTTCTGGTGGAAAGCGTTACCAAATTGCAGGCATACGCTATACTCTGCTTGGGAATTATGATGGCTATTTCCTGTCTTTATTCCTCCATTCGTCAGGCGCATGTATGCGCCAATGGTGTTACTGCCACCGGAGCCGGACACAATGTAATGGTTGCCACGATGGTGATGGCCGTGTTCCCCGAATTGTACGCCATTCTTGCCCTGTTGGTTGTGATATTGACGTCGTTTGCGATCTAATCTTC
>JAISZY010000223.1 GCA_031284375.1 Tannerellaceae bacterium
GCCCGGCTGGAAAGTAAAAATCGACGGACAGGAAGCATCCCACTTCCGTGCAGATTGGATTTTGCGAGCCATGCGCGTCCCGGCCGGCGAACATACGATTGTTTTTGAATTTTTGCCCGACCGGTATATCGCCGCCTCCTATGTTTCTTCTTTTAGTTCTTTCCTGATTTTACTTTTGCTGGCAGGGGCCTTGGGATATTCTCTTTGGAAAGCCTTCCATTCCCGGGAATAAGCATCTCGTTCCCGGGAATAAGCATCTCGTTCCCGGGAATGAGCGTCTCAAACCCGGGAACGAGTATCGCAAGCCCGGGAATAAGTATCGCAAAATCAAGTATTTACTTATAAAACGTCTTCTCGAAAGCGGAAAACTCGCCCTTGTTTAATACCATGCGGTTCCAGACTCCGGAAAAGAAACCACATCCGTAGCCTGTCAGTTGGATATAGGAAGAAAGAACCGATAAAATACCGATAGAGAGGCTTTTGTTTCGCCAAGTTGAATCTGTACAAACCAAAACGGCGTACAAAACCAAAGGAGACAAACTCCACAAACAAAAGATACTACCCAGCAAACAAAAAACGGTTCCCAACGTAAACACGGCCGGGAGGCAATGAACAAGTTTCAAAGAACCGGGATATTTCTTATATAAATTAATACGGGCGATACCCGAATTGTACACCTGCCGATAGAATTTCTTCCAATCCGTACGACGCTTATGATACACCCAAGCGGAAGAAAACAAACAAACCTTATAGCCGGCGTCGTAAATACGGATGCTAAAATCAATATCTTCCCCAAAACGCATTCTTGAAAATCCCCCCAACGATTCGAAAACACTGCGCCGTATCCCCATATTAAAGCTACGGGGATAAAACGCATCCAACTCCTTCCCTCCTCCACGAATTCCTCCTGTTGTAAAGAAAGACGTCATGGAATAATTGATTGCTTTCTGAATATTTGTAAAATTCTCCGATGCTCTATCGGGGCCTCCGAAAGCATCTGCATTCGTTGCCTCCAATTCCGCGCAAAGCGATGCGATGTAGCCGGGGGGCAAGATACAGTCCGAGTCCAACGCTACTACATATTCTCCCGTAGCGTTGGCGGCTCCGTAATTGCGGGCCTGCCCGGGGCCTCCGTTGGGAATATCGTAATAAACTATTTCCAATTTATCTTTATACAAAGTTACAACGCTTTCGCTTTTGTCTTCCGAACCGTCTTCTACAACAATTACTTCAAAATCTTTTACAGTTTGTTCGGATATACTTTGCAACAGTTCTGCTATTTCGCCGGGACGATTATATACGGGTATGATAAGTGAAAAATGAGGCATTATGTGGGATGTATTATGTTTCCGTTGAAAATTATTAAGTTATACAAAAGTACATATTTTAAAAATATATGCTAACTTCACGCCGCTATTTTATAAATAAATTATCATGAAAAAAGTAATTGTATTATTCTGTGCATTCGTGACTGCAATCAGCGCCCAAGCACAATGGAAGCCCGTGGGAGACAAGATTAAAACCCCTTGGGCCGAACAAGTTAACCCCTCCAACGTATTACCCGAATATCCGCGCCCCCTCATTCAAAGGGGAGAATGGACAAACCTGAACGGACTATGGGAATATGCCATTGCCCCCCGGGGCGCTAAAGAACCGGCTGCTTTCGATGGCCACATATTGGTACCCTTTGCTATCGAATCGTCTTTGTCGGGCGTGCAGAAAGAAGTAGGCGGAGCGAACGAACTTTGGTATAAACGGGAGTTTACAATCCCGGCCAACTGGAAAAACAAGCATATCAAGCTGAATTTCGGCGCTGTCGATTGGATTGCCAACGTATTTATCAACGACATTCTTATCGGCTCACATCAAGGAGGCTATACGCCGTTCTCGTTCGACATCACTCCCTATCTGAGCGGGAAAAATAAGCATAAATTAGTTGTCCGCGTATGGGATCCGACCGACAAAGGTTACCAACCGCGTGGAAAACAAGTGGTAAATCCCGAAAGTATCTGGTACACCTCGGTTACAGGCATCTGGCAGACGGTTTGGCTGGAACCCGTTTCCGCGAATCATATAACAGCCGTCAAAGCCATTCCCAACATCGATGAAAACCTCATCAAGGTAACCGTATCCACCTCCATGTGCAGTGTTACAGACATTGTAGAAGTCAAGATAATAGACAAAGGGCAAGTCCTTGCCTCCGCCAAAGGGATACAAGGAAAAGAACTTCGCCTGCACGTGGATAATCCTGTTTTATGGAGTCCGGAAAACCCTTACCTGTACGATATGAAAATAGCGCTCACTTCTGCGGATAAAGTAACGGACGAGGTAAAATCTTACACCGCTCTCCGTAAAATATCCACCCGGCGGGATGCAAACGGATTGGTGCGTATGCAGTTGAACAACAAAACTCTTTTCCACTACGGCCCGCTCGACCAAGGCTGGTGGCCGGACGGCTTATACACAGCCCCTCCCGCCGAAGCGTTGCTTTTCGATATCACGAAAACAAAAGACAGGGGATTCCATATGCTTCGCAAACATGTCACGGTAGAGCCTGCACGTTGGTACAACCATTGCGATAAGGAAGGCATCTTAGTGTGGCAGGACATGCCCAGCGGAGATTTGGGCAATAGCTGGCAATCCGAGGTCTACAACGGAGGTACGGACAAGAAACGTTCGGCCGAATCTGTAGCTAATTTCAACAACGAATGGAAGGAGATTATGGATTTCTGTATCTCGAACCCTTCGGTTGTAGTCTGGGTACCCTTCAATGAAGCATGGGGACAGTTCAGTACCGAAAAAGTGGCGGAATGGACAAAAACGTACGACCCTTCCCGCTTGGTGAATCCCGCCAGCGGAGGAAACCACCGCCCATGCGGAGATATACTGGATTTGCATAACTACCCGAATCCGAAAATGTATCTCTTCGACCCCGAACGCGTCAATGTATTGGGCGAATATGGAGGAATCGGCTTGCCGCTGGAAGAACATCTATGGTGGCAAAAGCGAAACTGGGGCTATATCCAATTCAAAAATGCAGACGAGGTAACGGCTCAATACGTAAAGTATGCTTCGGAACTGAAAGAACTGGTAAAAAGAGGCTTCTCGGCGGCCGTTTATACGCAGACTACCGACGTGGAAGGCGAGGTGAACGGATTAATGACATACGACCGCAAACAAATGAAAATCAATGAAGCTTCCGTGCGGAAAGCCAATCTGGACGTTATCCGTGAATTGGAAAAATAACGAAACAAGCCAAACAGAAATTAATAAGGGTGGAATCAAAAGATTCCGCCCTTATACATATCATTGAAATTAGGGCGTTTACTACCGCCTACCTCTTCGTCCTCTTTCCTTTCCGCATCCAGCGCCACAGCCTTCTGTTCGTCTTCCCAAGCCCCCTCGTTGTCTCCCTTTGAGGCTTTCGCTTTGGCTCGTCCGCGATAGGCTTCCGAAAAGGAGGGAATTAGCTCAATTACTTCATCAAAAAAATCAACAGCTTCTTCCCATTTCCCTTCTTTCATCAGCAACGCTCCCTTCAACAAAGAAGCTTCTTCGTTAAAAGGATTCAGGATTACAACCTGACCGTAATCATCTGCTGCTGCAGATAAATTGCCCAAATGCTCATTTACACGACCCCTCAACAGATAAACCGCTTCTTCTTCGGGAGCTAAGTCAATTAAATCTTCCATCTCAAGCAAGGCTTCATCCGAGCGGTTCAGCTCAAGTAGTATTTCCGCACGCAGCAGACAGGCATCCACAAAATCTTGTTTGATATCGATCGCTTTTGTCAAATCGTCAATGGCTCCGGATAAGTCGTTTCCGCTCTTCTTCACTTTCCCCATAAGATACCAGGCTACCGGATTGGATGCGTCCAACGCTACAACGCGCAGACAATCCGCTATGGCTTCCTCTCCCTTTTCCGCCTGATTAAAAAGGCTTGCTCGCGCGAGTAATACATTTACATCCTCCGGCTTCAACTCTACCAAACGATGCGTTACACGCAAGGCTTCATCCAATGCGTGCAAAGCGGCATAGGCCGTTGCCAAGAATTGTAACACTTCTATGTCTTCTTCAATTTTCAATGCCTCTTCGAAACACTGAACGCCATACGAAACCTTGCCCATTCGCAGGGCGCGGATTCCATCGTATTTGAAGACATCGAATTTCTTCCGGTTCTCTTTTGTCTGTTCATCCACGGAGGTCTCTGCTTCGGATGAGGAGAATAAGGATTTAAAAAAGTTTCCCATACTTAATTAACAGGTTAATAATTTGGTTGTAAAATAAAAGACTCGATATCGCGCATGATTTCCGAAAAAACTCTATCAGGAACGTCGCTTACAGGAAGCGGACGGTTGTTCTTTCGTTCACGAAAAACAATGCGCTGTATGGTGGACAGCTCCAAGTCCGTAACGCTAAGTGCATGCGACTGCGTTTCGATAAGGGCTGCAACATTTTCTTTGTAATACACTTTCTGCCATTTTTCGTCATCAACAGATAGCCAACGCTGCGCTTTCAGCATAGCTTCCATCTTGTCGGGGAATATCCGTTCGCCGGCATAGCGGAGGGTATATGTCGAGTTTAACTCTTCTTCCATTTTCGCATAACGTTTGCGAAAAACTTGCTCAAAGGGCTGTTCAATCCCCTTTGTGCGCATATAGGCTTGGTAGGTTTCCTCTGTTTGGGCGTTGAAGAAATCCACAGGATGAGCGATATAGACTTCGGCAGACGGTATTTGCGGAAGTACTGCCTCCTCCGTTGTCTGCAATCCTTCGTCAGAGTAAAAGCCCATGCATCCTTCTTGCGTGATGAAGACAAGCGATTTCAGCCAAGGCCATACAAGCGGATTCTTCCGAAAGGCATGCAATTCGGAAATCAGGAAAGGGATGCGTTCTTCCATCATCCGTTCCAGCATATTTTGCGAATGGGCATAAAGTGTTTTGAGTTGTTTGTTCATCTCCCGCAGGCGAATTACATAAGGGTCTTTCCGCAGTTTTCCGGGGATGTGAATCAGTTCTTTTCCTGCTTTGAAGTAATGCACGCCGAGTTTGCCTGTTCCGTCCACCTTGAGACAGACCTTTACATCATTTATCAGGCGGGGAGCAAAGAAGGGTTTTATTTGGTTAAATGTCCGGGTTACTACGCTCCACGTGAGACGAGAAACGTCGGCGTAGCCGGCATTGCACGTTAAGTTGAGCAAGCCCAGTTCTACGGCTTTCTTTTCGTTTTCTTGCCGTTGAGAACCAAACAATTTGCTTTCCTTAAGAAACTGCAGGTAGTAACGGTAACGTTCTATTAAATCGCTGTCCGATCTTTTATTGAGCGGAATAAGGCCATACATCATCAGCAAATCTCTGTTGCGCTTTTCTTCCACCTGTTTCCGCACGGTGGGGGTAACTATCTTCCCATTCACAGCGTCCAAAAAGCGGGTGAGGCGTACATGTTCTCCTCCGGGAGCAATATTTACGGCCGCTTCCAATACTTTACCGAAACGTTTCGCTCCTATTTCGCGGTATGCCTGGCGATACCAATGGATATCGAACGCTCCCATGCAAAGGTCTTCTCTGCGGATAGGGGTGAAGCGGGCAATGAGAGCGGTGGTGAGGTTATCGCATCGCTCGTTTATATGTGCATGGAAAAAGCAGGCGATGCTTTGCAAGCCTTTCCATCCGGTGTATTCCTCTACTATTTCCAACCATTGCGGGGCGTATACGGCTGCTTCAACCAAGCGTTCGTGCGAGATATTGACGGGCTGCTTTACCAAGTCCGATAATGTTTGGGCCGTATCCGTTTCCGCCGGATAGCAAATATGGAGCAAGCGGCTCAATACTTCTTTCCGGGTGTAGGTTGAGGTATAGTAATAGTCGGCTCGTCCGAACGGTTCTCCGTCGAAAGCTTTCAGGATGTCTACCCACACCTCCGCTCCTTCCACTCGTTCCAGTTTCATGGCTAAGTGAGATACCTCCGTTCGTTCTTCTCCTCGTTTCAGTTCGATGTCTATGATGTGGGTGGAAAGCTTCCTTACCAATTTTTTGAGTGGGGCGAAGTTCGTTTCGCCGTAAGCGGCCAGCCGGTTGCGTTGCCAGGGCTTGAGCTTGTTAAAAAGAAAGGCGGAGGCCTGATGCAGGGATTCCTCTGCATTGACCCGTTCTTGCAATTCCCGGCATACTTCGGCTTCAGACACGAGGCCAAGCGTGCAGGCTTGTGCAAAATCAAAAATCGAAAGCGGGCTTTTGGCGAGCGCCACCGGAGGGTGAGTGACGAAATAGTCCGACTTCCGGTAAAACTGATAGCGAAGCATAAAATATTCGGTAAATGCTTTCTCCGAGTCTTTTCTGCCAAAGAGGTCGGACATCCAGTAGTTTATACAACTATGCTGGTGTATAAACACCGTTCGCAGTTCTTTCTTGGTATAGGTTTCGTGCACAAATTCCTTCCTGGCATTCGCTTTGCCGAGTAAGGGCGAGAAGGAGACCAAGATATTTTCGGCCACCGTGTGGGCGTAGGCTGCATCCCAGTTTTCTTCTCCCAATAGTTGCAAAACGGTATTCACGGTATTGATGTGAGGGAGTTTGGCCAAGGCCTTTTTCAGTCCATGCAAGTCGAAGCCATAGAATTTCCTTATTTCGGGCAAGAACTCCTTGTTCATAAATTCGTATACTTTGTAACTCTGTCCTTCTCCCCAGTTGGTGGCGAGAACGAAAAGCAATTGCAGCAAGGTAGGGAAGTCGGATATTTCTTTTTGATAGAACGTTCTCCACACCTCCGGAAGCGGGTAGCGCTCCAATTTGCTCCGGTTGTATTCCTCGCCTTGCATTTCTACCCAGGTATCTCCCAGGTTGCACGTTATACCGCCGGCGGTGGTATACACATGGCGGGCGTGGCGGTCTACGAGCGCGTTGAGTTTTTCGAACAAAGAGTAAGCCGCAGGCTGTGCATTTCCTATTAATTTATTGAACAAAGGGGTTTGAAGCAGCGGAAAGATTTTTTTTACATTAAAATCCACATCTGCCTCTAAGGTAGGCAGGGGAAGGTTTTCCTGCACTTTGTTTAATTCTTCGGTTTGTGTAGCCGTTATATACAGTTGCATCGGTTTTCTCTTTTGGGTAGTTTCTGCAAATGTACTGCTTTTATAGGTGTAATTCAAAAGGTTTTCGTACGTGGCAGGCTTTTTATCTTGAAGCTGTTCTCCGTCGAGCCTTTGTTGCTCTTATTTGCCTCCTTACGGTGTTTCCAGCCATTGGTGGATTTGTTGCATAATCTTTTCCTTGGTTTCTTCCGGCATATTGCCGATACGTGCACGGTGGCTGCCGCGGGGTTGGAAGAAAAAGTGAGCATTTTTCTTTTGGGCGAAGACAGGGGCGTGCGCAGCGCTCCAGGGGTCGAGTTCGCCGTAGATAAAGATGATTCTGGGGTCGTTTTCCTTCAAAAAATGATATATCTTTTGGTACAGGGCCGGATTGAAAGCTGTATCTTCCGCACCCGGCGGGAGCATAAGTTGTTTCAGGTATCCTCCGGCATGTTTGATGGAGAGGTATTTCCGGAACGGGCGGGTGTCGTATCCATAATAACCAAGTTCTTTGGCCGCTTGCACAAAGAAGGTTGCGTTCGGCTGGTTTTCGGCAAAATAATCCGGGCCGGATATATCTACCAGATGATCGAACAGGATTCTATCGGTCGATGTAAGCGATGGGATATTGTTTGCCGGCGTTCCCCATTGCCAGAAGGCAAAGGAATATTCCAATACGCAATAATCCAGCACCTCGGCGGCGGGGATGCGGAAGGTTAAGTTTTTCTCCCGGCAAAACGTTTCCAGCAAGGGAAGGAGGGCGTCCTTGCGCTTGAGTACTTCCAATTGAAACTTTTCTACTTTCCGGCGTTCGGCCTTTGTGCCTACTTTACGAAGGAAACCTTCATGGCGTCCGTCTTCCACGTCGCGGCAGAGTGGGGCTACGTAGGGAACGGAAAAGTTTACATCGTCCGGAAAGAAGGTGCGGTATATCAACGTAGTTTGTCCTCCTTTGCTGATGCCGGTACTTATCCATTGGCCCGGATAGAGGGCGCGGAAGGTAGAGGTGATGTGGTGTAAATCGAAAGCAGAGTTTTCGGCCGTAAGCTGATCCCATTCCGGCGATTCCGGCGTGGACTCTAAGAAATACCGATGTTCTACAAAGACAACATTGGCATTCAATAATCTCGATAATTCTTCCTGATAGCGGGGCGACAGAGCATAATTACCTCCATATCCTTCCGTCACGATGACGGTAGGGCGGTCTGTACCAACATGGCAAATAACTACCCGCTGAAGGAAGTCTCCGGCTTCGGGATGCTGATGGTTCACAGGCTGGTTGATACGGATGAGATACTTTTCGGAATAATGCTCCGAAGCTAATTCCTCCACGCGACTGACGTCTTTCAGTCGTTCGAGTTTTTCTTTCAGTTCGCCGGCAAAAGATTGCAGCGAAAGGAATAACGAAAGGACAAGAAATAAAAAAGTGTGTTTCATAAAAAATTAAGGAGTTTTAAAGTGATACCCCTCCTCTTGCAACCATTCGATGGAGCGGGGAAGGGCTTCTTTCATGTTTTTTTCGGCTTTCAGAGAATCGTGAAAAACGATAAACGAGCCGTTGCGGGTATATTTCTTCACGGCATTGAACACGCCGTTGGGAGTCATGTGCGGACTATAATCGCGGGGAACTACGTCCCACATGATGATCCGGTAGCATTTGCGCAGGCGCCATACTTGCGGCAAACGCATGTGGCCATGCGGAGGTCGGAAAAGGTCGCTACGGATATAGGCGCTTGCTTTTTCTACATTGTCGATATAGTGCGGAGTCAAGAGGCGGATGCCTTGCACGTGGTTGTAGGTATGGTTGCCTGTGCGATGCCCGCGGTCGAGAATCATCCGGTAGATATCGGGATACTTTCTCACATTATCTCCTACGCAGAAAAAAGTTGCCTTAATGCCGTATCTATCCAAGGTATCCAAAACCCAGGGGGTGATCTGGGGAATAGGGCCGTCGTCGAAGGTGAGGTATACACACTTTTCCTCGGCCGGTATTCTCCAGATCGCCCCCGGAAAGAGCGCCCTGTACAAGGCGGGCGGTTGTTCGATAAACATATCAGTTTTCCGAAGCGACGGAATATTTCATACCAAACTCGTCGAATATGTCCTTATACTTGGCCACATAGTCCGCTTCATATTGTTCTCCCATCCGGATGGCTTCCTGCAAGACCCTCAGGTTTTGTTCCATAAAAGACCAGACCGACCGGCGTTGCGACGCGCTCAGGCTGAAACACCAGTTTACATTATCGGTTGCCATCTGCGCCATTGCATCGTAAAGGGCTTCGGCTTTTTCCTTTGCTCCCAGCAGGTAGTAATATTCGGCTATATAGATGGCGCTGTAATCGAGCGGTACGTTTTCGGGGGGCAATACTTCCATGGCTTTATCCAGCACCTTGAGCGCTTTTTCGTTTTCTCCTTCATTGATCAAGGTTCTTGCCAAGGGGGCAAATACGGTTATCCGATAACTCTTGCACATGCGCATGATGGTTTCGTCCAGATATATGCCGGGCTTATCTACATTTCCCCATTTGAATTTGTTCATCACATTGTCGTACATCTTTTCCGAATTGACGGCAAGCGGCGAATCTTTTGTTGCCAGCGGTACGATTTGATAAGCCATTCCTGTTTGCTGGAAGTTTCCGTCTAAGCGGACAAACTGGTCGGGGGCTACCGTGACGGCATAATACATGGGGCGTTGCCAATTGTTTGTCTGAAGCATATCCAGGATGATGAGTTCCTGTTTGCCCAACATACTTTTGTTCTGCAGGTCGATCGTCATTGCCTTCTGCATATAAGGTTGATATTTGGGGCTGAGCGTGCCGGTACGGACTACGGCTGCCGAGTCTACTTTGTAAACAAGTTTTTCGGACGGGATATAGTCGATGTTCTGAAGATAACCGGGCACTTTCTTATACTCCGGAGCGTCGGAGCGTACCCAATCCAGCGCCACTTTCAGGTCTATCGCCTCCTGGGTGCGCGGAAGGATGTGAGCCACGTCTCTTGTGCCTTGTACGTAATTCTCGTGTTCCCACGAAATGGGCAGGGGTTGGGATTCGTATGCCTGGCGTTTCATTTGGTCGATGTACCAGTCGGTTTGCAGATAGCTGGTGTTGCACACCCGAACGTCTGTGCGGATGCCTTCTACTTCCTGTGCATACCAGAGGGGGAAGGTATCGTTGTCGCCATTGGTAAAGATAATGGCGTTCGGTTCGCACGACTCTAAGTAGTTTTGTCCGAAATCGCGTGTAGCGTAGCGGTCGGAACGGTCGTGGTCGTCCCAGTTTTGCCCGGCCATTTGTATGGGGATGAACAGGCAGGCTACCGAGGCAAGCGCTGCGGCGGGAACGGCCGGCGCTTTGATGTACTTTTCGAGCGCCTTCGCTACTCCGGCCACTCCGAATCCAATCCAGATACAGAAGGCATAGAAAGAGCCTGCGTAAGCATAGTCTCGTTCGCGAGGTTGTTCGGGTGTTTGGTTCAGGTAAAGTACGATGGCGATACCCGTCATAAAGAAGAGGAAAAAGGTAATCCAGAAACCTTCAATGCCTTTTTTCCCCGAATAGGCCTGATAAAGCAAACCGATAATACCCAGCAGCAAGGGAAGCATATAGTATACATTATGCCCTTTGTTGTGAGCAATATCATACGGCAGATTATCCGAAGGGCCTACCCTGGGTTCGTCTAAAAAGGAGATACCGCTTATCCAATTCCCGTTCAGCGCTTCGCCCCGGCTTTGTATATCGTTTTGCCGGCCCGAAAAGTTCCACATAAAATAGCGCCAGTACATAAAGTTAAGCTGATAATTGAAGAAAAACTGCAGGTTTTCCGCAAACGTAGGCTTCATCACGGTATTGATTTTTCCGCATTGGTCGTACCGCACGGGCGTTCCCTTAATCTTAGCCCACTCTTTGTAGGCTTGCACATGGTTGGCTTGCGAGCTGTGCATACGCGGGAAGAGCATATTCAATTCGTCCACCATATCGTAATCCCGGCTGTAGGCAGAGACGTAGTAATGGTCTTTTTCGCTACCGGATTCCTTCACGACGCGGTTCCAGACAGGCTCTTTTTCGTTTGATACAGGGGTGCATGTATCGCCTTCCCGCTTGTATTTTACTTCCGAAACATAGGTCTGTCCGTAGATGAGCGGAACCTGACCGTATTGTTCGCGCGCCAGATAGGTGCGCAGGGTAAATATGTCTTGGGGAGAATTTTGATCCATCGGCGTGGAGGCTGAAGAGCGTATCATAATCAGGGCGTACGACGAGTAGCCTACCACAATCACCAGCATGGACAGCAAAATGGTATTCAGCATCTTGATATTCGTTCTTTCAAATCCGAACAGAATGAAGACCAAAACGGCAATCAACACGCCGCCTATCCAATAACCGCTGCCTACAAAAGGAATACCCAGTAAAACAATAGAGAGGATAAAAGCTATCTTCATCCGCACTACTTTTACTTCAGAACGCATGGTTTCGTAAATAGACCAAGCCAGCACGCCGCCTAATATAATAATGTAGGCAAAGACGCCCGAATTGTAGGGCATACCCAGTACATTGACAAAAAGAAGTTCGAACAGTCCGCATATTTCTACCAGCCCTTGCACTACGCCGTACATCATCATCGCCACGATGGCAAAGGAAATGAACAGGGCTACGAGGGTGCCCTTCATGGTAGGATTTTTAAACTTCTTGTAGTAATAAACCAGCACAATGGCAGGGATGCAAAGCAAATTAAGCAAGTGGACGCCGATACTTAGTCCCATCAGGTAGGCAATCAGCACAATCCAGCGGTCGGCATGAGGATGGTCGGCTACATCTTCCCACTTCAGAATGAGCCAGAATACAAGAGCGGTAAACAAAGACGAAAAGGCGTACACCTCGCCTTCTACGGCGCTGAACCAGAATGTGTCGCTAAAGGTATAGGCCAGAGCGCCCACCAATCCGCTGCCCAGCATGGTGATGATTTGGGCCGCAGTTATTTTTTCGTCATCCTTTACGATGATTTTCCGGGCCAAATGAGTAATGGTCCAAAAAAGAAACAAAATGGTAAATCCGCTGAAGACAGCCGACATAGAATTTACCATCCGGGCTACATCTCCGGGGTCTGACGCCAATTGCGTAAACAAATTGGCCGTAAGCATAAAGAAAGGAGCGCCGGGGGGGTGCCCCACTTCTAATTTATAGGCCGAAGCAATAAACTCGCCGCAATCCCAAAAGCTGGCAGAGGGTTCAATGGTAAGTAAATAAACCGAAGAGGCTACCAAAAACGCAAGCCATCCGAATACATTGTTTAAAAATTTATATGTTCGCATATCTTAAAATGGATAATATTTGTTTGCTAAAGTTCCTTGTACATGTCCATATAAGTGCAAGGGTGGGGCACAAAGATAAACAATAAAACAAGTTCATTACCCCTTTTGCACCCATTTAAAGTATCAAACGTATTTTCGTGTAACTTATTATCCGTATTGTAATCCGTGGTAACGATCAATACAATACGGATAATTATACTGCGCGCGGCACAGTTTTGTGCATTCCCCGGAGCATGGAGGGAATCCCCCAATACCGCGTGCAGTATAGTTTTCTTTTACGGTATGTTTATTTCTTTTTTATTTCAAAGGTATAACGGTCTTTTATTTTCGGATTAATCACGTCGAAATTTATCCGGCGAATTACATCTCCCCATTTCTGCAGTACACCTTGATCTTCTTCGGTTACAAACTTGATTTTTTCCACCTCTGCTTTCATCTGTTGAGGATTATATTTGATAACAAAATCAAGGGCTTTACCGTCTGTTGGCTGATAATGAATGATTACTTCCCCAGGTTTTGACACTTCAGCCGGATAACAAGTCATCAAATGTTCTCTTACAGCAGTAGCTTTTTGCAGATCCGTCACGTCGGTTATCCGTATCCCTTTACCCCGGTTTAATTTGATAGTCCGTTGCCAATAGTTCACACCTGCTTCCTTCGGATAAGCTCCTGCCATATTCAATGAGAACTCTGTGCTTGATTTGCTTTGTTTGTAACTCACGTCGGTCGCCTTGTAGTCTATACCGTTTCTTTGGGTAACCGAATTGATGGTTGGCGTATTATGATTATCGGAACTATTGAACCATATATCATAACGTTGATTGTCGTCAAACGTCCGGAGCGTGTATTTTCCGCTTCCTACGTCTATCAGCAAAGGTTTACCATCGTAATACACCACATAGTTGCCAATATCGTTGTGGTTATGATTTTCGTCGTTACTACCACCCTTTGCTGCAAAAAAGAATCCGTTGGAACTACCTTCCGTATCTCTCGCAATGGCTACTTGCAATCCGGGCATCCATACGTCTTTCGGTAAGGGGAGCCGTTGAGGAGCATTCTGAAGTTCATCCTGCAAAAACAACTCGAAGAAGCTACGGGATAAATGCGTCCGGCCACCCAGGATATTCGAACCGGATTTTCGGCGGTAGTAAGCCCCCAAATCCATCATGCTTTGATCCTGTATGTCTTTCCCATATCTATACACGGTAGAGGAGCCTATGCCTAATTTGGGACCAGCATCGGAGAAATTAATAAAATAAGGATCGCTGATTTGAAAACGATAGATGAAGCGCCCCATATTTTTGAACTTTTCGTCTGCAAATACATATTTAAAAGCATCATTACTGGCTAAGTTAAGTATCACTACATTGTCGTACAGCGAAGCTGCGGCAGCGCCCCAATAGCTCGGTCCTTCATCACATCCGCCATCGTCGGGATAGGGATTGAGAAACTCGTCCAATACCCCCAATGCTTTAGCTGTCATCGAGGTGCGGCGAACATTATCTTTTTCCAATAAAAGCACAAAGGTAATCCAATTGGAAGTAATCCACGGATTCCAATTGCTTGGCGGGCGACCATTGTTGGAATATGTACTCATCCAGCCTTGGTGATTCTTTTCCAAAGGCTCCATCAAGCGATAGTTAACTTCATTATATATTCTTTTACGTATTTGTGGGGATACGGCATCGAACTTCTCACCGAAGAAATAATCCGTCCAAGCAAGAAGGGCGCCTGTTTCGGCAGAAAATAATTCAACAAAAGGATTATACACATCCATCAAACCCGATATGTCTTTACTTTTAGGTAAATGCGCCGGAACCCCCCACCAGGATTCTTCGCATATAGCCCATACTCCATTGATAATAGGATCAATGAAGCGACCTTTATTTTCGGCTATTTCCGCCATCATCAAAGTAAACAATACCGTTCTTCTCTTAAAGGTGATAGCTTCATACTCGCTCCGGTTGCCTGTTCGTACAATCAAAAGAGATAAAGTGGCCGGCAATGTAGGCCAATCATAATCCAAGTAACCTTCAGCGGCTTTTATATAGGCCTGCATATAGGCTTTATCGGCTTTAGCCCAACCTGCCCTATCATCGAGGCGGGGAAAGGGTTTCCAATCGTTTTGAGGGATAAGGCGATTCTGCAACTCCTGCACCGAATACTTACTGCTCAACAGGTTTTGATCCTGTGCAGAAAGGTTTCCTATCCATAGAAATAGGGTAAAAGCAAAAATTAAATTTTTCATGACATTAAAAATATATATTTAAAATTACTTCATGGCATAACGTTTGATACTTATTTTGATGCTATTTGCAGGTATGCCCGGATTAGTTGTTCCGGGATTCACTGTATTTACATAAACATAAGCCTTGTACTCTCCATCTTGCGTTTCCACAAATATACCGTATTCGTTCCTTAAATCGAGCGAAAAATTGGGCATATCTGTAAAATCGAGCGCCGTAAAATCTATGTCATCTACATATACCCCATATTGCAGTCTTGCCAAATGTCTGTCCCTTACCTGATAAACCCTCCTAATAGGCGTATCGTTGCCAACGCCTGCCGGCAGGGTTATGCCCGGACGGTATTGATTTCTAATATTACCCGGAGCGAAGCACTCAGGCAGGAAGCTCTATGCGCTCAGGGTGAATCCGACTTCCTGACCAATACTCGCGACATACGGGACAGAACTATTTCGTCATTCGTCTTTTTGTCCAATACCTGCGACAAATAGACCTTGTACAGGCATGGTGGCGCCTGTACTTTTGGCGAAAATTTTAAACCGTATTGTAAATGAAAAATTTAAATTTGATTATTGCTGTGCCGGCGTTTCTGACGATGACCGCCTGCACGGACAACAAAATGCAGGAACGGCACGAAAAAGTAATTCCGGTGAAAATAATAACAATTGCACCATCAACAACTACAGGCGGACAAAATTACGTGGGTACGGTCGAAGAATCGTCCGCCATTTCGCTGAGCTTTTCCGGCGCGGGAACGGTCGAACGTGTTTTAGTTTCGGAAGGACAGCGAGTAAGCAAAGGTCAATTGCTGGCGGTTTTGAACGGCAGCACGGCGCAGAATGCTTACGACGTGGCAAAATCGACCCTGCGGCAGGCACAGGACGCTTACGACCGCCTTAAACCCCTGTACGAAAAGGGAAGTATCACCGAAATCAAATTCGTGGAAGTAGAAACAGGACTCGAACAGGCAAAAGCCATGGAGGCTATCTCCCGAAAATCGTTGGACGATTGCAAACTCCATGCTCCGTCAAGCGGCGTTATCGCCAAACGCTCCGTCGAAGAAGGATCGAACGCCATGCCGGGAATATCCGCTTTCAAATTAGTGGAGATAAACGTGGTGAACATCAATGTCTCCATACCGGAAAGCGAAATTGGCGACGTTAAAACCGGACAGGCGGCAATCGTTACGG
>JAISZY010000063.1 GCA_031284375.1 Tannerellaceae bacterium
CAGGAGGTCGTCGTCAAAAGTCTCTCTGTTATTGTCGATAAAATCCTTTAGTTTGTCCATATCAATTGACTGTTATTATATTCAACAATTTACGTTTAGCCCGCAGGTACTGCGTTCGCACACTTGTCGGCTGTATTTTAAGTATGGAAGCGATTTCTTCCATGTCGTACCCCTCAAAAAGATAGAGTGTGAGGACGATTCTGTATCCGGCTGGCAATAGTTGTATTGCTTCTTTTATTTTAGCAGCCGTATATTGAATTGTTTCTTCCTGCATCTCGTCTTCTTCAACTGGTTCGACATAATTGACCGACAGTTCTTCCCATTCCGGTGTGTGCCGCCTTACGTAATCAATGGCCGTATGCGCGGCTATGCAATGTATCCATACTTCAAAGCTTTGTTCGTCTTTGAACTGGTTCAGGCGGGTGAACACTTTCAGGAAAGCATCCTGCATGGATTCCTCTGCTTCCATCCGATTTCCTGTGATACGCAGACAAGTCAGGTATAGTTTCCGCACATATTTCTTATAAAGTAATAGTTGTGCCGATTTGTTTCCTCGGCGACAAGACTCGATCAGATATGCGACAGATTCTTCCATTTGTTTATATAAACGAAAGAAAAACGATAAACGTTGCATGTATGCGGCAATGAAAAATAAAAAAAAGAAAGGCATCATCGCGACGCCCCTCTCTCTGAACTAAATGATAAAAATAAAAGTTATGTGGGAAGGTGTTATTCCATATCTTTAAGACTGATTTTATCCCAATTTAGTTCTGGCTGTACTTCAGTATTTTCCCCTGAGTTGTATTTTTTCTCAATTTCTTTTACTCCGTTGAACGTATTCACTTTAATAGTCAATGTCACGTTTTTACCTTTCGTGTCTATTTGCGACAAATCGAAAGCGACGATCCCATAGCGCAGGTATGATGAGTGATCGCGGCATGCATTGTGTCGAAATTCCACTTCATAGGGAGCATCTACTGTCCCGGTTTGAATAAGGTTTACGGAATGTTTGACATTGCCGCTGAAATAGGCTTTGAACAGAATATTCAGAAAACCGTCTCCTATCCATATTCCGGATATTTCTACCGGATCGTTACCATAGGCGGAATCGTTATCTTCTCCCATATTCTCAGCGATGGATTTGGTAAGAATCGTATCTATCCGATTCAGTTTGATAACATGATCGTATCCTTGGTAATTGTCACCCAGTACAGTATAATTTATTTGTACGCGTTGGGGTTTGTCCGGCTGGTAATAAATGTAAAGCGGGGCTGCCGGCCAGAGTGTCGTGCTGTCGTCTAAGGTAATATAAAAAGTATTGTCGCTCAACGGTCTAGCTGTGGCAATAGACATCCACATGTCTCCTAACGAATAGCTATTGTCGTCGTTCATGCAGGAATTGAATGTAAAGGTAGTTAATGTCAGCCCCACACAAGCAAAAAAGATTTTCAACGTCTTCATAGAATTAAGTATCATTACATAATTTTTTTTGTTCATATAGGCTTAGATGAGGTTTTATCTCAAAACGCTGCAAAAAAGAAATTGCAAAAAAAGTTAATAATGAATTATGTGCAGATTTTCGGTCTTTTCGGCAAAAGCCGGGCAACGCGCTGCGACGCGCCGGGCTCACCTAATACACGGATCACTTCGTCGTAATCGCTTAACATACGGCTTCGGCAAGCCGGGTCGTAGAGGATGCATTCTAATGCTGCGTGTATCGCTTTTTTTGAGAAACGGTCGGCGAACAGTTCCGGGACGACTTCTTTACCAGCTATAAGGTTGACCAGTGAAATATAGGGTGTGTGGAAAAAGCGGTGGAAGATGAAGCCACACAACTTCGCCAATGGCGTGTAATAACACACTACCTGCGGCACGCGGAAAAGGGCGGTTTCTAGTGTAGCCGTGCCCGAAGTGACTAATGCCGCAGTGCTGTGTTGCAGCAATGGATAGGTTTTCCCAAATACGATTTTTACGGGATAGCCTTGTGTGAATAAGTTGTAATATGCTTTGTCTATCCCCGGTGCTCCGGCAATAACAGCTTGATAGTTGGAGTAAGCCGAAACCACTTGCAGCATGGTGGGGAGGTTGTCTTTTATCTCCTGCCGGCGACTACCGGCAAGCAGCGCAATGATAGGGATGCCGGAAGAAAGCCCTTCGTCTTGCCGGAAAGCGTCGGGCTGACGCGACGATTCGTCTCGATATTGGGCAACGGAATCGACAGAAGGATTCCCCACGTAGTCCACCGGATAATCCAGCTTCCGGTAAAAGGCTTCTTCAAACGGCAAAATGCAGTACATGCGATCTACGTACCGGCGGAAATATTTGATGCGGTATTGCTTCCATGCCCATATTTTGGGCGAGATATAGTAGTAGACCGGGAGTTTTAACTCTGTTTTTACATACTTGGCTATCTTGAGGTTGAATCCCGGATAATCTATCAATATGACTGCGTCGGGTCGATAACGGCGAATGTCTTTGCGACAGATTTGCATCGTACGGAGGATAGTAGGCAGGTGAAGCAATACAGGGACTACCCCCATGAACGCCATCTCGCGGTAATGTTTCACCAACCGGCCTCCAACGGATTGCATCAAATCGCCTCCCAGAAAGCGAAAATCAACATCGGGGTCTTCCTTCTTCAGTTCCGCCATCAGGTTTGAAGCGTGCAAGTCTCCGGAAGCCTCGCCGGCAATCAAGTAGTATTTCATCTTGCTCAGATATAGTCTTGGTCGACCAGTTTGATAATTAGTTCGCCGAACAATGTATTTGCCCAAGCGAACCAGGCGCGTGTGAAACGAGCCGGATTATCTTTGTGGAACGATTCGTGCATAAAGCCGGTATCACCATCCGTATCACGGAGCGTCCGGATGCAGAAGGCTATTTCATCGCGATCGGTAGATGTGGCGGCGCGCATGATGATACTCATCGGCCAGATATAGTCGAATCCGATATGAGGACCGCCGACGCCTTCCGCCGCTTTTCCTTTGAAGAAATATGGATTGAAGGAGCTTAACACCAAACGGCGGGTATTCCGGTAAACCGGATCGGAAGCCTCTACGCAACCTAAGAAAGGTAATGCCAGCAGACTCGGCACATTAGCATCATCCATGCACACGTAGTTGCCGAAACCATCTACTTCGTAGGTGTATACCTTCCCGTATACGGGGTGTTCGATGATTCCATGGCAGTTGACGGCGGCATCTACTTCTTCGGCAAGTGCTTCGCAGCGACCGGCTAAGTCGTCGTTTCCTTTCACTGTACGTACAATTTCGGCGGCCTGCCGGAGTGAGGTAACGGCAAACAAGTTAGAAGGAATCAAAAAACCGAACAAGGTGGCGTCATCGGAAGGACGGAACGAAGAAACAATCAGTCCGACAGGTTTTACAGGACTTCCCCGACCGTCGTTCAATAGCGTATCTCCCTGGCGATCGGTTGTGCGAGAGAATTTATATGGGCCTAAACCGCCTTTGCGTTGCTGCTCTTTAAATGTTTTCAAGATAGCTTCTATGGCCGCTACCCATTGATGGTCGAACACCGATTCGTCTCCGGTTGTTTTCCAATAATGATAGGCTAAACGGATAGGGTAGCAAAGCGAGTCTATTTCCCACTTGCGCTCGGGCACTTCCTTTTTCATATCGGTATGGTCGGATTCCCATTCGCTG
>JAISZY010000010.1 GCA_031284375.1 Tannerellaceae bacterium
CGGCGAAGTGATCAACTTCTATCGCGTGCTTAAACTTCGCTATCCGGAACTCAAAAAGGAGATCGACGCTACGCTGCATAGCGAGTTCCAGCAAAAACAAGCCAGGCAAATCTATCACAACCCCGAAGGGTACGACTGTGTAAAACGAGCCTGGGCGATATATGTGTTATCCCACCAGTCGTTCTACTCCATCCTCGACAGCACATGAAAATGCAGCAAGAACCGTTCTACCGCATCGCAACTGCAAGGCCGCAAAGAAGCTTTCACGGACGTATATTCCGAGCGGCTGGAGCATACGTCCATATTCTGCCGTGATGCTTTAGATGTGATCCGGAAAACCGATAATGAAGAAGCCTTTCATTATGTTGATCCTCCATATTACCAGACCGACATGGGACATTACGGAGGTTATACGGTCGCTGACTTTGAACGGTTGCTCCAGACGTTGACAACGCTGAAGGGGAAATTCATGCTGAGCAGCTATCCGTCCGGTATCCTGTCCGAATACGTAACGAAGGCAGGTTGGAGGATGATAGAAATAGAACTGCCCCGTGCCGCCGGCGGTGGACGCAAGAAAGAAGTCCTGACGATGAATTACGATCTGAGCGAAGCATCTGCCATAGCCGCATAACAGAACAATCGCATTTAAATCTATCCCAAATAGGATTTAAATGCGGTTTAGGCACAACATATATTATAAGCCAAATAGCGATTATATTTTATACATGATTGGGAACGTTTCGTTTTTACCTTTGGAGCATTTCGTTTTTGCAATTATAGTTAGCCTTACGATTACTTTGTCGCCTACTTTGAGCGGTCTGTCTGCGTCGACGGGCGTAATTTGCCGTTGTACGCCGTTGTTGGTTTCTACGAAGAGTTTTTTCTCTACGCTCAGCGCTCCTCCCTGTTTGTTTATTTTTCCGATGGACTCATAATATTGATAGAAAATGGCGCCCCAGGCCGGCAATTTTCCTTTCTTGTGCACAGTAACGGTGTACAGAGCCGGCGCGAGGTCTTTTCCGCTCACGCTTTCCTTGAGGTATCCTGCGTCTGTCTTTTGGGCGGAGGCATGGAAGGTTTTATCTCCCCAGCGGATGGTTGTTTCGTTCGTTTCTGCCGTCGGGTCGCTTCCATTGCTCAGCAGGCTGTACAGGGCGTTTGCCGCAGAAGGCGCCGATTCCCGGTTTTGCGCTTGTTTCCGGTTTAGCAGCCATTGTTTCTGGCGTTCTGTTTCGGTGGCGGATGCGCCCAGTTCCCGGAATACGGTCATCAGCAAACAATGTACGTCTGTGGGAGAGAGGAAAAAGTTTTGTTCTCTCCGGTTGTTCGGCCAGTACATGCCTTTTTCCGGAGAGGTTACGGCTGTTTTTCTCAACAGGTTCAGGATGTCTCCGGCCACTTTTTTATTTTCGTTGCGATGCATCAGGAGGGCTGTTTCTCCTTTTTCGTATAAAGCGAGTTTTTGCCAGAGCTTTTCTACTTGTTCCGTATAGTAGCGGATAGCGTCATGGGTTTCGCCGGCTTCAGGTATATCCCGGTAAGCGCTACGTACGTACAGGTATTGCACTTGCTGGGGGTTGGGGAGGTAGTTGTGGAGAGAGACGCCGGATTTCCGGAGTTTGTCGTAATCTTCCCTGATGGCCTTATCCAGGTATTGTATGGCCTTGATTTGCATTTCTTTTTCCTGTGGGTCGGGCGCATCATTCAGGCTGGCAAGTTGCGCCATACCTTCTAATATGTATAATGTAATACTCCGGCTGGGACGGAACCCTTCGAACCATCCCCAGCCGCCTTCTTGGTGTTGCTGCCGGAGCAGTTCCCGCATGGCGATGTCGCGTTGGTAAGAGGTTCGGTTGAAGTCGAACTTGATAGCATGTTTGATGCGCGGGTTGGAGCGAACGATATATGCGGATAGTGTCCGACTGTAATAGGAGGCGAACAGGGAAACGACGTCGTCGTTGTCCGGGTCCGGGATGTCAGACAATGACTGAACGGCGTACCATACCGGGTTGTTGCTGAACTCCAACGTCATCCGGTAAGGATGCAGGGTAGGGGAGACCTGTTTGACGGCTACCGTCACTTGTTTTTCTTCTTCGTCGGCTAAGTAGAAAGGGAAGCTTTCTGTAAGGAGTACCTTGTCCGGCAACACCGGGAGAATATGTTGTTCGCCATCGCTACCGGTTTCCGAATCGGCTGTGATACGGATACCTGCCGATTCGGCATCGTCCGGCAGGGCGACAGGCCAACCTACAGTTGTTGTGCCGCCGGCCGGCAACATGAAAGGCTGAGTGTTGGCCGGGAGAATCAATTCTCCGGTCGCAGGGTTGAATACTTCCAGGCGGGTATTGCCCGACGTTTCTTCTGCCGACAGGTTGATGATTTGCGCCGTGAGATGCACCTCGTCTCCCTGCCGTATAAAGCGGGGTAGGTTGGGAAGCGCCATGAAGGGCTTTTGCGTAATCAGTTTGTGCGATGATAACCCGTATTTCAAGTCTGCCGTGTGGGCGAGTATCTGAAGTTTCCAGGTCGTATGGCTCTCCGGCAGGCTGAAGTTCAGTGCAACGTTTCCTTCCCGGTCTGTATGCAAAGCCGGGAAGAAAAAGGCCGTTTCATTAAAATCGGAGCGCAAGGGAAAGGGAGCAGGCGAAGGTCTTTCCGGCAATGAGGCGTCTGGCACCGGCAATGCAAAGATATTATCCTCCGATACTTCCTCCATTTGCTTATTCACGGCAGACGTTGCCAATGTCATTTCGCCTTTGTTCAAAAGATAAGGAAATCTGTGCGTGGCGGGGATGTCGAGCGCCCCCTGCCAATCGAGACGGTCGAAAGCGTATGAGGGCGTTTGCACCCTGTCGGCGGCGGCTATGTCCGAATCATGTTCTACGCCTAATCCTTCGCTTGCCACAAACCGGTTGTGGTGGGGAAGAGGGGCTGCCGGCAGCGAAAAACGCCAGGCAAAGGGATATATCGGGTCTAAAGAAGCGTCGTACATCCCGGCCAATACTTCTGCCGAGACCGGGCGAGCCTGGGCATCCGATATGAGAAACTTCAGGCTTTCCCGGCTTCCGGGAAGCAGTTTGTCGCGAAACGTTTCCGGCTTGACGGTTAATGTCTTGTCCGGGTGTTTGTAGGCGAGGGTCACCTGTTGCGTATGCAACTGTCCGTCCTTGATGAAGGTAAAAGAAGCTACGAGGCCGTCGGCATAGCTGTGGAGGAACGGTATACGGAACGTGACGTTCTCGTTGCCCAGCTTAACACGCCGGCGGGCGAGGGTTTGCCCGTTGCTGAACAGTTCATACAGCAGGTAAACTTTTTTGTGGGAGGTTCCGAAACAGACGGAAGCCTCTTCACCCGGTAGATATTCGGTTTTGTATGCCGGCAACCAGGCGGGCGAAAATACTGGCGGACGTTTGTCGCTGGGGCTGTACAAAATAAAGTCTTGCTGTTCGTTTACCTGACGGCCTTTGCTGTCGGTGGTCGAGAGGCGGAGGCGCATACGCCCGGAAGGCAGTCCGGACAGGATAATCCGGCTTGACGATGGGGCGGTAGCAAATAGGCCATCCAACACTTTTTGTCCTTCCGCGTATGAGCCTTCCGTTTGGGATTCTTCCAGGATAAAGATAGAATAAACGCCCTGAACGCTTACGCTTTCTCCGTTCAGGGTATGCGCCGCAATCCGGATGCTTGCCGTATCTTTGTTTACCCGGTCGGGTAGGTTGACAGACAGGATAAGGCTTTGGTCGCCTACGGAGAAAGCGGTGCGAGCTTCCTGTGTTTCGCCTTTACCGTCGGTTACTTGTATCGTAATTTCGTACGATTGCCGGGCAAACGGAGTGTGCGTATCATCTTTCTCCGGCCGGAAGGCGAAGGAAAAGTTCCCGTCGCCGTCTGTGGATGTTTCTCCTCCGGCAACCTGTTTTTCCAGCGCGGCTCCATAGTACGGGCGGAAGAAGAAAGGTCGTTGTACGATGCGGTAGGCCACAACCCCGTTCGTAAGCGAAACGCCGGCGAAAGTTTGCACCTTTCCGCGGATGATTGTTTCATCGCCGAAAGAAATATCTTCCTTCACCGCCGGAATATCTATTCGGAAGGTAGGACGTTTGTATTCTTCTACTTGTATGCTTGCGGAGAAGTTAGCTGCCGAAAGTGTAAAACGTCCGGTCAAGGTTTTCGCGGGTAAAGTAAACTCGCCGCTGAAGGAGCCGAACGCATTGGTGGTAAACGATTGGGTGGCGATTTCTTTGTAATCGGCGTCCCTCAGAATCACTTCGATACGTTCGCCCGGCGCTATCTGCGGGTTTTCCTTGTTGCCGGTATAGGCGATTCCTTTAAAGAACAAGGTTTGCCCCGGACGGTATACGCCCCGGTCGGTAAACAAACTCACTTGGGCTTGGGCTTTCCAGTCTGTCCAGCCATGCGCGGCATACACGTTGAGAACCGCCTGTACTTCATCTTCCGCGAGCCGAACCCGGCAAGCCCGGACTTCTTCGCCGGCAGGAATGAAAGCAAGCCCATTGCGGTCTGTCTGCGTCGTTCCTCCGTAATAATACACGGTAGCTCCCTGTATGGGTTTGCCGCTCAGATAGTCTGTTACCAATACGTCGATTTGCTCTCCGAAAGATGCAGGGCGAGAAATAACGGCCAGACGCGAAACGCCAAATTTATTGGCAACCCGTAGCGGGGTTTCGGAAGAGGTAACAACATATTCGTATCGTCCGAGTTTTTTCGTGGGGATACAGATGATGGTGTCGTGCGTGGCGTAGGAATTTTGTAGCGAGAGTGAGACGGAGATTTCTTCCGTCAACTTTCCCGGCGATGTTTCTGTCTCTTCGTACACTCGTATGGTGGCCTCCCGTATATTGGTGTAATAAAGCTTTATTTCGATGCATTTTCCGGGGTATGCCGTCCGGTTGCTTATCACCCGGAGTTCTTTTTCTTCCAGCGAAGCCAGCCAATTTTCGACGATCTCTATCTGGTCGTACCGGGGATAACGTGCCAGCATCTCCCGACACAATTGATATTCGATAGTGCGGATAGAATCCCATGTTTCCTGTCCACCTCTTTTTTCTTGCAGCAGTTCGAGTTTGGCGTAAGCCACTTCTACGGAATAATCCTGTCCGTCGTGTACTTTCAGTAGACTATCCAGCGAAGCCTCGTACACTTTTTCTTCCCGGTAGAGGCTGCAGACGTATTGCATATAGTCTAATTCTACCGCCAGAAGCGCTTGAGGGTTGGGCTGCGAGCGACGGAAAGATAGCAAATCGCGGTAGATAGCCTCCGAGGGCTGAAGCTCTAAAGCCCTGTGAGCCAGAAAATCATAAAGTGTGGGGCGAAGAGCGGGCGAATCTTTCCCCTTTTCCAACGCATTGTCGAAAAGGGATACCGGCGTTTGCCGGAGCGTTTCGACCGGCAGCAGGGAAGCGGTAAGTTCCTCCTTTATCTTTTGCTCGAAGAGATTGTGTGTCCATTCGCGTATATCTTCGGGTATAAATCCTTCCACAGGCGTTCTGCGAGCAATAGCCCGGCGGTTTTGCAGATAATAACAATGATACATTTCGGCTGTCATGGAGTGGAAAACGGCCACCGAGGCTGTGTCTGTTACGGTTTTTGCAAGAGATTCCATTTCGCGGATAAGGTTTGGCAGACTGTCGCGATCTGTGTCCAGTGCCACTTTTATTTTGTTGATAAAAGTTTTTATCATTCGATGTTCGTTGCACGACGTTTCGGCTTTTACATTATGTAAAACATCTGCGAAGATACTTGTCAGGCACAGTACGATAATAATCCTTTTCATCTTTGTTTGTTTCTGAATGTGCAGGTAAAAGTAGTAAATATTATTGCCCGGAGGGAAAAAACCGCTAACTTCTGCGATTTTCCGGATGCAGTTTGTTGAGTTTTTTTACTTGCTAAAGTCCTCTCTCTTTCCGTTCTCGGTCGTGCACAAAACAGCGCAACCGAGGGAACGGAATTTTATATCACCTTTGCACCTAATCAATGCACTGGAGTTTGCCAGATACGTTACGTGGTCTCGGAAACTTGCAACATCACCGCCCAGTACGGAGACGGATTATACTTTGATTGGCAACGCCCGTATAACAGTCAGATGAGTTTTATCACTATAATAGCGCCAACTGGCGCCGTTATTACCATCCGCAATGCGGTGAAAACGGCAGTAGTTTCGAATCGGACTATCAATACGGCCAATCCGGTATATCAATTCGCTGCCGGCGCTACCGACCTGACTGGCTATACGGTAGAATCCAATTATAATATTGCCGTTTTTAGTTCTAATCTGTGTGGAGCAGAGGCAACTACAGGAGGGTGCGACCATAACTACGAACAAATCTATCCTACCTATACAGCCAGGAAGCCCTTATGTTTGTAATTGAATAGCGGCTTATGTTTTTAGAAGGGAAAAAGAAGAAGC
>JAISZY010000120.1 GCA_031284375.1 Tannerellaceae bacterium
GGTATCATCCAAACCACCGGGCAAAAGAAGATGCTGATGCGCGCCAATATCGAACAACCTTTCCTGAACGACCGCCTACGGGCAGGCATCACCCTCAACAGTTCCCTGACCGAACAGCAACTCCTGCCTGCGGCCGATCGGGTATACCGCAGTATGCTCACGTTCGTGCCCACTACGCTGGCCAAAAATGCAGACGGCGCCTACAAGGAAGACGTAGACCGCCGCGATTTAAACCCTACGGCCATGCTCGAACAGAATCAGAAGCATCTGACGAGTAAAAATATGTTCGGCTCCCTTCGCCTCACCTGGGATATTCTGCCCGGCCTTTCTTACCACGCCATGCTTTCTTATCAGAATAAACAAACCAATACCGATATTTATTTGGACAAAGAATCCAAAATGGCTATGGGAAAAAACGGAGAAGCCCGACGCTCCGCCTACGAAGACACGGAACGAATCTTCGAGAATTATGTAAACTGGGAAAGAACACGAACCGACCATAAATTCGGCGCCGTGCTGGGCTATTCGTGGCAGGAAAACACGAAAAACAACGGCTTTCAGGCTTCCAATATCAACTTCATGAGCGACGCCACGGCGTATTACAACCTCAATCTGGGGAGCGCTCCCGAAGGATACAACGTCTTGTACGGTGATGAAACAATCAAAACCCTGCGGATGATTTCGTTTTTCGGTCGTTTGAACTACAATTACAAGCAACGTTACCTCTTGCAGGCTACGTTGAGGAACGACGGTTCGTCGGCTTTCGGAAAAAACAATCGCTGGGGATGGTTCCCCTCGCTGTCGGGCGCCTGGCGGATTACGAACGACCTGAAGTTGAAAGCCGGCTATGGAATCAGCGGAAACAGTTTGGGTTTCGACCCGATGGTGGCCACCTTGCGATATGGTTCCGTAGGAAAATCGTACTACAACGGCGCGTATATCAACAGCATTGGCGTTGTTCAGAACGAGAATCCCAACCTGCAATGGGAGAAAACGGCGATGATGAATGTAGGTCTCGACGCTTCCTTTTTCCATTCGCGTCTGAAAGCAAGCATCGAATGGTACAACAAATACACCTCCAACCTAATATGGCAGTACGACGTTCCCGCCACAAAATACTTATACAACGAAATGACGGCCAATGTAGGAGAAATCAGTAACCGGGGAATAGAGCTAACCCTGTCCGGACAAATCTTGCAGGGTAAAACCTATTCGTGGACATCCGGCCTGACGATGGCACACAACCGCAACCGAATCGAGAAGCTTTCCAACGATGCCTTCAAACTCGATTACGTACTGACCGGAGGCTCCGCCATCGGAGCCGGACAAACCGGAGGAACCGCCCAAATTATCAAAGAAGGACAGCCCATCGGCACCTTCTACACCTTGCGATTTATGGGATTCGACAACGGAGAATCGCTCTTCCTTAACAAAGACGGCGAAGTGACCACTTCGCCGGTTGCACCGGACGATTATTACATCTGCGGCAACTCCCAGCCCAAGCTTAGTTACTCGTGGTCGAACAATCTGACCTGGAAACGTTTCAGCTTAGATATGCTTTTCCTGGGCGTGGCCGGTCATAAGGCGCTGAACGCTACATTGGCCAAGCTTGTCTTTACTTCGCGCGTAAGCCACTACAACCAGCCCCGGTATGTATTGGAATCCAAACAGCCGTTTAACGACATCCGTTCGCACTTCACATCCGACCGCTACATAGAAGACGCCTCCTACCTTCGCTTGGAAAACATCAGCCTGGGGTATACCCTTCCGCTCAACAGCAAATACCTCAAGTATGCCAACTTCTATCTGACCGTAAGCAACGCCTTCGTACTGACCAAGTACAGAGGCATCGACCCCGATATAGACATGAGCGGCATCGAACCGGGCATAGACAACAACAATCTCTATCCCAAAACCCGTTCTTATCAAATAGGAATGAAAGTAAACTTCTAAAAAAAAAATCAATCATGAAAAGAATAATAATCCCCATACTTGCCCTGGCGCTTGCATGCACCGCTTGCACAGACTTGAACGTAACAGTGAAATCGGAATTAGTACCCGAAAACTTCCCCCTCACACAAGAGCAGTTTGTCGCTGCCTCCGGAGTGATATACACGGAATTTGCCCTCGGCTTTGCCGACAATTACTGGCTGATGGCGGAACTCAGCGGAGACGGCTTCGTCTTGACGGCCAATGGAGGCAACTGGTTTGACGGCGGACGATACAAAGAACTCCACTACCACGATTGGAACAAAAACAATCCGCTGATAAGCTCCACCTGGTCCTGGCTTTACAAGACCATTAACTCCTGCAATAAAGTATACTCCCTCCTCCGGGATGCGGAAGAATCGGAAGCCAAATCCACCTCGATTGCCGAATTGCGCACCATACGGGCTTTCTGCTACTACTTGCTGATAGATAACTTTGGAGACGTTCCCCTTATCCGCGAATTTGGCGAAGACTTACGGGCCAGAGACAAAACGGATGTTGTGTTTGACTACATCGAATCCGAATTGCAGGAAGCGCTTCCCGCGCTGAAAGCCGAAAACAATCAATCCACCTACGGACGACCTACGCAACCTGCAGCCTATGCCATACTGGCCAAACTCTACCTCAATGCCGAAAAATTTACGGAACAAAATCGCTACAACGATGCCGTGGCCGCCTGCGACCGGGTGATAGCCTTCGAAACACAAGGATTAACCGAACTCACTCCGCGCGACCGCTTCCCGAAAATGTTCGACTTCGACAATGGCCCCGAATTTAAAGAACTCCTGCTGGCCATTCCTTACGACGAAAACAACCTGCAATCTTTCAAACCCTCCCGCTACAATTTTTCGATCTACCACCCCACCGCCTGGAATTACAAGTTTACCGTCAGCAGTTGTATGCGTACCCTTCCCTCGCACTACGACCTCTACGTAGAAGAAGGAGAAAACAACGACATACGCGAACAAGTATTCCTGAAAGAAGAACAATACCTGCAAGACGGCGTTACGCCCATGATACTTCCCGTTACCAAGGTACAGTTAGACAGTCGTTATTCCGGCAACGACAAAGACGCCATCGTATCCTATCATATCCGGCTGACCAAAGAAATCGAGTTCCGCAACGTGCCCAACTTTGATACGGGCGACGACGTTTCCGGCCGTCTTGCAGGCTATCGTTCCAATAAATATCCTCCCAGCCACACCCAGTCCGGCCGCGAACAGAGTAACGATTTCCCGGTGCTACGCTACGCCGATGTCCTGCTGATGAAGGCCGAAGCCATCCTCCGGGGAGCTACGCCAACAAACTCCGAAACAGCCGTAAGCCTGGTAAACCGTATCCGCGAACGCGCCGGATGCAAACTCCGAAACAGCATAACCCTGGAGCAACTTCTCGACGAACGTGCACGGGAGTTCAGCTTGGAAGCCTGGCGGCGAAATGATTTGATACGTTTCGGCAAATACGAAAACACCTGGCTGCTCAAAACAGACAGCGACATTCGCCGTCGCCTCTATCCCATCCCCGAAGCAGAGATACGGAACAATCCTTTGCTGGAACAAAATCCCGGATACTGATATCCAATCATATAAAGAACAGATATGAGAAAGCATAGCATTTTACCCTTTGCCGGCCTGCTTGCCGGCCTATCCTTGACGCCGGTGCAAGGACAAACGTATTCGTACCGTTTGTGCGATTTCCATCAGCACACCACATTTACCGACGGAGCCTACAGTATAGGACGCCTCTTTGAAATATGCGACAGCATGGGACTGGCCTGGTGGGCCAACAGCGAACATGGCGGCGCTTCGGAACGCAACGGTATCCTGTCCGGAACAGACCCGGACAAAACCGTGCGCTGGGAGCCGTTGCAAATCAAGGGAGATAACGCCTCGTCCTGCCGTATGTGGCGATGGCAATCCATAGGCGAATACGCCTCGCCCTATATCCTTTCCCGCCGGAAGGATTATCCCTCGCGCACCCTTGTGCAGGGATTGGAATGGAATGTTCCCGGCCACGAACACGCCAGCATGTCGATTACCAATCAGCCCGAAGCGGTGGCGCAGTTCGAATATCGTTTCGATGATAACGATACCGATATAAGCGGAGGCCGTTCGCAGGGCTGGGAAAAGTCTTCCGCCCAGGGACATGCCAAAATGCTGGAAGCCTTGGAGTGGCTTCAGGCAAATTATCCGAAAACAAGCTGGGTGATTCCTGCCCATCCGGACCGTCAGGGGAAATGGACTATCTCGGACTTTCGCGACGGCAATACGGCTGCTCCCGATGTTTTCTTTGGCTTTGAAGGTATTCCCGGACATCAGCGCCGCCCCGACCGGGGAGAATACAGCATCCGCAACCATACCTACGGCAATCATACCTACGGCGGAACAGGCTGGATGTGCGCGCGGATAGGCGGTCTATGGGACGCCTTGCTGTCTGAAGGACGCCATTGGTGGCTGTTTTCTACCTCCGACTTTCATAATACGGAAGGCGACTTCTACCCCGGCGAATACAACAAAACCTACGTTTACATGCCGGAGGATATTCCAATAGACCGCTTGGCCGATTATCTCCGTTCGGGAAATGCCTTTGTTGTTTCGGGCGATTTTATAAACGGCCTCCATTTCCGTATCAATGAAAGTACGATGGGCGAAACCTGTTTCACCGGGAAAGAATCCGTACAGCTTACCATCGAGGTTTCCCAGCCCGATACAACACCTTTGCCGCTCCATCATGTGGATTTGATAGAAGGAATCGTGGGCGGATACCATCCACCCGGCACGCCGGAATATACCGCCGACAGCGTATGGACCACCCGGGTAGTGAAACGATACGATAACCTGAAGGCGACCAACGGCATCCTTCGCATCACCGATACGCTTACTCCTTCGGCCGGACACACCTATTACCGTTTGAGGGGCACGCATCATCCACCCGGCACACCCGGAGAAACCGACCCGGCCGGCAATCCCCTCCCCGACAATACGCCCAACACCGGACAGAAAGCGCAGAACGACCAATGGTTTTATTCCAATCCCATCTTTGTAAAACAAGTAAAAGGAGCCGTAGAGGTTGTTGTACACCGCGGCGCCAACCGCTTGGCGCCCGAAAACACATTTGCCTCCATACGCAAAGCCCGGGAACACGGCGCCACGTGGATAGAAGTGGATGTGCGTACCTCCAAAGACGGCATACTTTACAACCTGCACGACCCTTCCCTGAAACGGACAACCAACGGACAAGGCCTCATCCGCGATTTGACCTCGGAAGCGCTCGACCGCTTAGACGCAGGCTCATGGTTCGCCCCTCGTTTTTCCGGCGAACGGGTACCTCGCATCGAAGCCGTACTGGATTCTCTCCGGGGAAAAGCCAACGTCTATTTTGACGTAAAAGAGGCAGACCTTTCCACCCTGATTCGTCTGGTACGCGAAAAAGGGTATGCGGCGAACAGGAAGAATGTACGCCTGCAATCGTTGAAGTAGGAGTAAAAAACATCACGCCAGAGTTTCGTTCATTCTGCCGGAGTCATGGCATACGCATCATGGCAACGGAAAGCAATCCTTTACATTACCGCAACGTCATTCTTTCCGATGCCGATATGGTGAACTTAGACGAGCCGGAAGTTTTCGAAGAAACTCTTCGCTCCTTTTAGTAAGGACAAAACATGTATTTGCTCCGTTTATTCCCGGGAATGAGTGTCTTATTCCCGGGAATGAGTGTCTTATTCCCGGGAATGAACGACTTATTCCCGGGAATGAATGACGCATTCCCGGGAATCCTGAACGGCGAAAAGACAAATAGTCTTTCCATCCGCAGAGGATACGCAAAAAAAAATTCCGGTAAGGCCTCTTATACCTTACCGGAATGAATCATTCGTTTTTGTTTTGCAAGCGCAATCAGTCGAGTTTTCGGGCGCCGTCGCTGATGACTACGTCGTACAATAGAGGTTCTCGGCCGAATTTAGATTTGAAAGCCGTAAAAGCTTCTTCTATAAAGTCGTTGTACTTTTCTTCCTTCACCAAATTGATGGTGCAGCCTCCGAAGCCGCCGCCCATCACGCGCGAACCTGTTACTCCACATTTCCGGGCTACGTCGTTGAGGAAGTCTAATTCTTCGCAACTCACTTCATAGAGCTTACTCATGCCGTGGTGCGTGCCGTACATCCGTTCGCCAACGGTTTCGTAATCGCCTTTTTCGAGGGCTTGGCAAACATCCATCACGCGTTGTACTTCTTCTATCACGTATTTGGCGCGCAAATAATCCTCTTCGCCGATTCCGGCTTTTACTTCTTCCAGCATCTCTGCGGTTGCATCACGGAGAAATTCTACTTCGGGATGGTTTACGCGGATGGCTGCCGCCGCTCTTTCGCAGGAAGCGCGTCGTTTGTTGTATTCGCCGTCGGCCAATTCGTGCTTCACGGCGGTATTCAGCAATACGAGTTTGTATCCTTCCGGATTGAAGGGGAAGTATTTGTATTCCAGCGAGCGACAGTCTAACAGAATCAAGCTGCCGGCTTTTCCGAAAATGGAGGCGAACTGGTCCATAATACCGCATTTCACACCGCAATAATTATGTTCGGTGGCTTGGCCTATCTTTGCCAGCTCGAACTTATCGATTCCTAAGGAAAAGATGTCGTTCAGGGCAAAGGCAAAGGTACTTTCCAATGCTGCCGAAGAAGACATGCCGGCGCCGAGAGGCACATCGCCGGAAAAAACCGTGTCGAATCCGCCAATCTCTCCCCCCCGTTTGATTATCTCCCTGCATACGCCAAAGATATACCTGGCCCATTGCTGCTTGGGAACGTCCGCTTCTTCGAGGCCGAAGGCTGCGTAATTGTCGGCCTCCAAATCAAGGGCGTAAGCATGGATTGTATTCGTTCCATTGGGTTTTATTTCGGCCGCCATGGCTTTGTCTATTGCGCCGGGGAATACAAACCCGCCATTGTAATCGGTATGTTCGCCTATCAGGTTGATGCGTCCCGGAGAGGCGTAGACCGCTCCGGTAGCTCCATCGAAATGCTTGGCAAAAGCGCTTCTTATTTTATCGATATTCATAAATCCCAGAATTACGGCGTTTATTCAACAGGGATATTCTTGTTTACATTTTTGCTGCCAATCAGCGCATAATACAGCAAATAGGCAAGGCCTGCAAAGACAACCCAATAGCTTGCCATATAGCCGGCCACGTCTGCAATGTAATTCTGGAATGCCGGTAGAATTCCTCCACCGCAAACTAATACCATGAATATTCCGGAAGCGGCCGCTAAGTATTTGCCCAATCCTTCTACGGCTAAGTTGAAGATTCCTCCCCACATAATGGAGGTACAGAAGCCGATCAATACTAAGAACATGGCGTTGATAGGTACTTGAGCCAATCCGAAAGAAAGCGCTCCGGTAGAGCCTGCTTGCAGTACGGGCAAAGAAACCAAAGAGGTGGATGGAGAGAAAATGGCGCAACTAACCAGAACCAATCCTGCCAGCGAGGCCGTGCCAAGCATGGTTTTGCTGGATACCTTCGAGCCAATGGAGGCGCCTATCAAACGTCCTATCAACATCAGGAACCAGTATGTGCCGGCCACGAAACCGGCCGTTGTTGCATTGATACCTCCGGCATTGGGGTCGGCCAAGAACAGGTTCATCGTTGCCGGCGTACCTACTTCTACTCCTACATATACGAAAATGGCTATTGCTCCCAATATAAAATGGCGGAACTTTAAAGCGCCGGACAATAATTGTCCCAGAGGCTCTACACTTTTTTCTGCATCCGGCTCCGGGATATTCACCAAACTCAAAACGATGAATACGATGGCAAAAACAGCCATAGCGATATACATCACCGGGAAAATGTCCGTGATTCTGGATTTGGATACTTCGCCGATAAGGATTCCTACAAACATGGGGGTGAAGGTACCCATTACCGAATTGAACGAACCGCCTACCTGAATCAGTTGATTGCCCTTATTGCCGCCTCCACCTAACGTGTTCAGCATCGGATTTACCACCGTATTGAGCAAACACATGGAGAAACCGGCCACGAAAGCGCCGCCAAGATATACGGCAAATGCCGTATCCTGACTTGCATAGCCCGACAGATATTGAATGCCAACGCCCACAAATCCAATGGCGATAGCTATCAATGCTGTCTTTTTGTATCCTATTTTTTGCAACAAGATACCTCCGGGTATGCCCATACATGCGTATGCAATAAAGTTGGCGGCATTACCCAACATCCCTAAGAAATTAGTAACCTGAAACTGATTTTTCAACACTACTCCCATCGGCGCTGCCAGATTGGTAACGAAGGATATCATACCAAAGAGCAGTATCATCATAATGATGGGGACTGTGTAATTTTTCTGTTGAACGTTTGTTGTCATAAATGTAATTTTTAAGTAATTAGAATATTATTTTATTTCTCTATTCTTCTATGGAGAATCTGAATATCGTTCTGCTATGAAATTCCTCTCCCGGGCGCAATACAACCGAAGGGTAGTCCGGTTGGTTCGGGCTGTTGGGAAAATGCTGTGTTTCCAAGCATAAAGCGGATCTGGAGGGGTAACGTTGGCCGTTCTTTCCGACAAAGTTTCCCGTCATCCAATTGCCGGTATAAAATTGTACGCCGGGTTCGGTGGTGAGTATTTCCATGGCAATCCCGGTTTTCGGAGAAACGCAGCGGGCGCAGACCGAGAAATCCTGGTATTCTTTCCCTTCTCTGTTTAATATATAGGTGTGGTCGTATCCTTTGCCGAAGACGAGTTGCTCGAACGCTTCATGAATATGTTCGCCTACTTCGTGCGGGGTGCGGAAGTCCATCGGAGTTCCTTCTACCTGCGCTTTCGGACCGTAGGGGATGGCCGTAGCGTCTGTGGGCAGATAATAATCGGCATTGATGGAGAGCAGATGGTCTCCGATGTACGGGTCGCCTGCTCCGGAGAGGTTGAAGTAGGAATGATTGGTGAGGTTCAGTACCGTAGGTTTGTCGACGCTTGCCGTATAATAGATCATCAACTCGTTGTCGTACGTTAGATAATAGAAAACGCTTACTTGGAGATTGCCGGGGTAGCCTTCTTCGCCGTCGGGCGAAGTATACGTCAGTATCACAAGGTGTTTGTCCGGCTGGAGAACATCCCATACGACGGAATTAAATCCTTTGATTCCTCCGTGAAGGCTGTTGGGGCCATTATTGATGGGTAGCTTATCGTAAACGACTCCGTCTAATTCAAATCGTCCTTTGGCGATACGGTTGGCGTATCGTCCGCATACGGCTCCGAAATACGGTTCTTCCGAATGGAGGTATTCTTCTATCGAATTATGACCGGTTACTACATCTACCGGCATTCCGTTTTTATCGTTCGCTACCAGCGAAACGATCTTAGCTCCGTAATTTAATATGGTTACTTCCATCCCTTGTTCATTCGTAAGAATGTAGAGTTGGGTGTTCTTTCCGTCTACTTGCGTTTCGAAGTTTGTTGTGATTAATCCGGACAATGTTTTTTTGTTTTCCATGATATAAAAAGTGTTTAAAATCGTATCAAAAAATCGTCGATAAAATTACACCTTCCTTTCCAATGAATCGTGATTTGAAAGATGTTTTGTAGCATGTATCGCTACTCTTTTCTATGCCATATTTCCCACGAGGCAAAAGCTTGCAGCAAAAGCATTTCCAGTCCGTTCTTTACGGTGGCTCCCTGTGCTTTACCTTTCCGCATGAAGACGGTTTCGTCCGGATTGTATAGCAAATCGTACAGCAGATGCTTAGAAGTGAGCAGTTGATAGGGGATATTCGGGCAATCGTTTACGTTGGGAAACATGCCTGCGGGGGTTGTATTTACAATTACGGTGTATTGTTCCAGGGTTTTGGGCAATATTTCTTCGTAAGTGATGCAGAAGTCTTTTGCGGTGCGTGAAACGAATGTGGAGGCTATCCCCAGTTGTTTCAATCCCTGGAATACGGCTTTCGACGCTCCCCCTGTTCCTAATATCAGCGCTTTCCGGTGACTTTCGTTCAGCAGCGGTGCGATGGATTGCCTGAATCCGAGAATATCGGAATTATAGCCTTTAAGCTTGCGCCGGCCGAAAACGCCTTTGCCGAAGGCGATCACATTAACCGCTCCGATGAGGCGTGCATCTTCGTCGATGTCGTCCAGCAGGGGGATAACGGCCGTCTTGTAGGGCAAGGTAACGTTTAGTCCGCGCAGATTGGGATTTTCCTTCACGATACTTTTCATTTCTTTGATGGCCGGTATCTCGAAGTTCACATATTCGGCATCGATATGTTCCGATTCAAATTTCCGGTTGAAGTAATTCTTCGAGAACGAATGTTCCAGCGGATAGCCTAATAAACCATATTTTTCCATATCTGTTGTTTGTTTATTTTGTTTTTTCTCCGGTATACAAAGAGCATATTCCGAACGTAAACGTACGTGCTTCTACGTTTCCGAATCCTTGCCGGCGAAGCATTTCCGCCATCACTTGGCCTTGCGGAACAACCCGGACGGAGGCCGGGAGATAGCGGTAGGCGGCTTTCCGGCCGGAGAAGAGTTGTCCGATACCGGGTATGATGGTGTTCGAGTAGAGTGCGTAAAGTTGTTTGACGGGGAATTGGCGGGGATGAGAAAGTTCCAGTATCATCAGATGTCCGCCGGGCTTGAGCACGCGGTACATCTCGGCGATGCCTTTCTCGATATCCTCAAAGTTCCGGACGCCGAAGGCCGAGGTAACGGCGTCGAACGTGTTGTCTGCATAGGGCAGCGACAGGCAATCCTGCCGTTCGAACGAAATCTGCGAAGAGTATCCGGCCCGGGCTGCTTTCCGCCGGCCTCGCTCCATCATCTTCTCCGAAATGTCAATGCCCATAATCTGCCGGGGGGATAGCGCCCGGTGCATGGCAATGGCCAAATCGCCCGTGCCGGTTGCCACATCCAGAATCCGGCGAGGCGAGAAGGGGCGGAGGTAGTCGATTCCTTTCGCACGCCATCTTTTGTCTATACTCAGCGAGAGTGTATGATTCAGGACATCGTACGTTGGGGCGATCTGATTGAACATCCGTTCTATTTGCAGGCTTTTATGTTCGCCGCTCGTGTAAGGCCGTATGTCTTCAGAGCCTGTCATCCTTTATATTGAGCTAAATAGCGGGTTATGTTTTCTTCGATGCGCGAAAGCAGTTGGGAGGTATCTCCTTTGATGAAGGACTTCCCGGTGATATGTTCGAACAGTTCGATGTAACGTTCGCTTATGCTTTCCACTATGGCGGGCGTCATCTCCGGGACGCTCTGCCCGGCTTTCCCCTGAAATCCGTTGGCCATTAACCATTGCCGGACAAATTCTTTGGATAGTTGTTTTTGTGCTTCGCCTTTTTGGAAGCGTTCTTCGTATCCTTCGGCATAGAAGTAGCGCGAAGAGTCCGGGGTATGAATTTCGTCTATCAGGTAGACCACGCCGTTACGTTTGCCAAATTCGTACTTTGTATCCACGAGGATTAAGCCGCGTCCGGCGGCTATTTCGCTTCCCCGGCGGAACAGTTCCAGCGTGTACTTCTCCAGAAGGGCGTAATCTGCTTCCGACACCAAGCCTTGGCGCAGGATTTCTTCTTTGGATATATCTTCGTCGTGCCGTCCTTGTTCGGCTTTCGTGGTGGGGGTGACGATGGGCGAGGGGAAGCGTTCGTTTTCGCGCATCCCGTCGGGGAGTGGTATGCCGCAGATTTCGCGTGCGCCGCTTTGGTATGCACGCCAGGCGCTACCACACAGATAACCGCGCACAATCATTTCTACCGGAAAACCTTCGCATCGCAGGCCTACGGTTACCATCGGGTCGGGCGAGGATCGTTTCCAATTGGGGCAGATATCGCTCGTCAGGTCTAAAAACTCGGCAGCAATTTGGTTCAGCATCTGCCCTTTGTAGGGAATACCTTCCGGCAGCACTACGTCGAAGGCCGAGATACGGTCGGTGGCTACCATTATTAATAGGTTGTTATTGATGGTATACACGTCGCGCACTTTGCCGTGATATACGTTTGTTTGCCCGGGGAACCGGAAATCGGTTTGAACTAATGCTTTCATTCTTTTGAGTGGATAATGGGGTGATTGGTTGAACGTATCGTATGCTTCCACAATGCGTTGTACCAGCTTGTGGCGGATAATGTCTTTGGGGCTGAACTCGATTCGCCCGATGCCTTTCATGCCTTTCAGTATTTGCAGAGCCTGAACCAAGCCGGACGTGGCCGAGGGAGGGAGATCGATTTGCGTTATATCGCCCGTAACGATCATCTTGGCGTTCAATCCCAAGCGTGTGAGAAACATCTTGATTTGTTGCGTGGTGGTGTTCTGCGCTTCATCCAGGATGATAACGGCGTCGCTCAGTGTACGACCGCGCATATAGGCCAGCGGAGCTATCTGTATCACGTTGTTTTCCATGTATTCCTTCAGCTTCATGCCGGGTATCATATCCAAAAGGGCGTCGTACAGGGGCTGGAGGTAGGGGTCCAGTTTATCTTTCATTTCGCCGGGGAGGAAGCCCAGTTTTTCGCCGGCTTCTACGGCGGGGCGGCTCAGGATAATCTTTTTGATTTCCTTATTTTTCAGCGCTCGCACGGCAAGGGCGATGGCGATAAATGTTTTGCCTGTTCCGGCAGGACCGACGGCGAAGACCAAGTCGTTTGCTTCGAACGACTTCACCAAAGCCTGCTGATTCTCCGTACGCGCTATGATAGCTTTGCCGTTCACGCCGTGAATAAGCAGGTTTTCTTGTTTTACTACCGGGAGGGGTTTCCCTTTCACGATGTCTAAGATGATATCTTCGGTAAGAGAATTATATTCTTCGCAGTATTTTTCTATCTCTCTTATTTTCTTAAGAAAGAGTTCCGATTCCACTTCGTCGCCGATTACTTTCATCACATTGCCTCGCGCCACCACCCTCAGTTTGGGAAACAGCGTTTTTATCAATTGCATATTGGCGTTATTCACACCGTAGAATACAACCGGCTCAACGTTTTCGAGAATATAAATGCGTTCTATCATACGTCCTTATCCTGTTTCTGCTTTTCGAGGACACAAAAATACGAAAAAAACAATATCCGGATACGTCCTTCAGGCATCCGGCTCTGGTTTTACTTCCTTTTCCTCTTTGGTTTTTTCGGCCGGCATGGTTTCCATCAGGATGAAACGTTTGTAGTAAGAGAGGCAGAGCGTAGTAAGTGGCAGAGCAATAATCAGACCGATGAATCCCAATAGCGATCCCCAAATGGAAAGCGACAACAGAATGATAGCAGGATTTAATCCCATCGCCTTCCCCATAATCCGGGGTACAAGAAATAAATCCTGAATGCATTGTACAATGCACAAAAC
>JAISZY010000136.1 GCA_031284375.1 Tannerellaceae bacterium
CTGTCGGAATAAAGTTCGTTATGTTCTACCTTGCCGCTGGTGCTGCCTATGCCCCAGTGCCGGAAGCGGCGCAGGGAATTGAAAGCAAAGATATTGTTCGGGTTCGAGGTCTGCGTTCGAGTGGCCATAGCCCGGACGGCCGCATGACGGTCGTCTATCACGGAGCCACGGTCGTAGAGCACGTTGTGATGCGTATGCCCATTGCCGGTTGTCATGCCGTCTATGCTACCGCCGTAATAATCTACCGTAATGCCGGCTATTTCATTGTACGACTGGCCTCCCATGTGATTCAGGAAAATAGGGTTGTATCCCTGGCCTGCGACGCCCGATCCGCCGTTGATACCTTGTTTGATAATGCCGTTCCATATCTTGGCGCTGTTGTAATTCCACAATCCTGCGCGGATGCCGAACGTAGCTTCCTCGTCGTAAATACCGGAACCGACCACTTTCGAGGGGACGTTGTCGTAAATAATCGTATGCCCGTCGAGGTCGATTTCTATGTGATCCGCTTTGATGTTGATGGCCATTGTGGGAACGCTCAGGTCTCGCGTAATCACGTATTTGCCGCCGTTCCGGGTGAGGACGTAGGGCGGATCGCCCTCCATATCTTCGGGGATGCGGATGATGTCGGCCGTAAGATGTTTGGGCGTAAACGTATGGTCGCCGGACGAGATGGTAACGCCGTCGCAGTCTTTAGCAATGAAACGGTAATGATACGTTTTGCCGGATTCCAGTCCTCTGATGTAGTGCAGGTGTTGGTAAAAGTAGGATTCGGATTGTGCGGTAGTGTGACCATAGTCGGTTGTTTCTCCGTATTCGACGATGGATACGGCCGGCAGGTTGGTCGTAAAGCCCACTACATGGGATGTATAAGAGGTATGTTCCCAGAAGCCTATCTCTTCGAAGGTAAGGAGGGAGCCGAATGTTTCTTTGATGAAAGGTTCCGTATCCGGGGCGAAATTAGTCAGGCGATAATTGAAGAAATACTCGTCATCGTTTTTCGGATTCGAGAAAGAAGTGGGAACCTTCAATAAGTCTTTAGGGACATCATCTCCGATATCTATCACGTCAATACACGATATCGAAGTAAGACACAACACAAGAGTGGTGATGGGGAGGGGGAGAAAATGTTTCATATTGTTGCAGCTATTTTTGTATATAAATAATGAATTGTCTGTTAAATTGTAAGATGGTAACCAAAGCGCGTCAAAAATAGGACAAAGAATAGTACCATCCAAATATTTTTGCATCTTTGTGCCATGAAAATCATTCACACAGCCGACTGGCACTTAGGGCAAACTTTTTTTGATTACGATCGTAAAGCGGAACACGCTTGTTTTCTCAACTGGCTGCGCCAACAAATCCGTATATTCCGGGCGGATGTACTGCTTGTTGCCGGCGATATTTTCGACAGTTCCAATCCCTCGGCGGAGTCGCAGAAAATGTATTATCATTTTTTGCGCGATGTTACAACCGAGAATCCCGATTTGCAGGTTATCCTCATTGCCGGAAACCACGATTCGGCCGCTCGTCTGGAAGCTCCCAATCCTTTGCTGGAAAGTATCCATGTTGCTGTTCGCGGAGTTGTAAAACGTACGGACGAGGGCGAAATAGATTTCTCCCATCTCATTGTCCCGTTTCACAAAGGCGGCTGTTGCTTGGCCGTACCGTATCTGCGGCAGGGCGATTATCCGGATGCCGCCACGTATCAGGAGGGAGTGGAAAAGATGTATAAGACCTTGTACGAGCAAGCTAAAGATACGGATGGGCCGGTTGTGGCGATGGGACATTTGCAGGCAACGGGATCGGAAATATCGGAGAACGACCGTTCGGAACGTACCCTGATAGGGGGATTGGAATGTGTATCGCCCGACGCCTTCTGCCGGGAGATAGCCTATACGGCTCTGGGGCATCTTCATCGGGCGCAACGGGTTTCGGGGCGCGAAAATGTACGGTATGCCGGGGCGCCTTTGCCGATGTCTTTTGCCGAAAAGAACAATCAGCAAGGGGTTACTGCCGTAGTCATAACCAAGGAATCTACTCAAATAGAACGTATCGCCTTCGAGGCGCCCGTCAAATTGCTGAGTATCCCCACCCAACCCTTGCCGCTGGAAGAAGCATTGGAAGAAATAGCCCGCCTGCCGGAAGGAGAGATACGGGAAACGTCCCCTTATATAGAGATAAAAATCTTAGTGACGGAACCCGAACCATCCCTGCGCCATACGATAGAGGAAGCTCTAAAGACAAAATCCGTGCGCTTGGCCCGTATCGCCGCCGTTGCTCCGGAACGCACGTCGGTGTCGGCCGTTATCGGATACGAACAGTTGCAAAGCATCCATCCGATGGAGATTGCCGAAGATATTTATCGCCGAAAATATGGAGGCGAAGAGATGCCCGGAAAAATGAAAACACTTTTGCAGGAAATCATCAGGGAGGTGGAATTATGAAAATTGGAGCGATAAGAGGAAAGAATCTGGCTTCGCTGGAAGGCGAATTTGAAATAGATTTTACAGTCGAGCCTTTGAAATCGGCCGGTATTTTTGCGATAACCGGAAGCACGGGTTCGGGCAAATCTACGTTGCTCGACGCCCTTTGCCTTGCCTTGTTCGACGACACGCCCCGTATCCATCGCGCGTCCGAAAATAACGTACAAATCGTAGATGTGAAAGACCGGACAATCAACCAGAAAGACAGTAGGAATCTCTTACGGCGAGGAACAGCGGAGGGATATGCCGAAGTGGATTTTGTATCGCTCGGCGGAGAGAAATTCCGCAGCCGGTGGAGTGTTCGCCGTTCGCGCGGCAAATCCGACGGGACATTGCAGAGTTCGGAGCTAAAGCTTACGAACCTTACCGCGCATCAGGAGGAGCCGGGACGTAAAACCGAATTGCTGACCCGTATCACGGAACTGATTGGCTTGACGTTCGAACAATTTACCCGCGCCGTCCTGCTGGCACAGGGAGACTTTGCCACTTTTCTGAAAGCCACGCAAAAAGAGAAGGCGGAACTGCTGGAAAAGCTGACGGGTACCGAGGTGTATTCGCGCATATCTGCGGCTATTTACGAACGATCGAAAAACGTAGAGCAGGAGCTGAACGCTATCCGGGAGCGTATCCGGGAGGTGGAACTTCTTTCGGACGAAGAAATGGCGAAGCTTGCGGTGGAGAAAGATACTCTTGGGCAGGAGATGGATATGGGAAAGAAAGCGGTGGAGATTCTGACTCAGAAGCTGAAGTGGCTTGTGGACGAGTCTGTGCTGAAGGATGGAATCGGAGAAGCGGAGCGGCGTTTGGCCAATGCAACGAAAGCCATAGAGGATGCCGGGCCTCGCTACTTTTATTTATCGCAGGTGGATGGAGTGCAGGAGATAAGGGATAGCTTCCACGAACTGAAAACGTCCGGCAAACAATTGGACGGGAGCCGAAGTTATCTGGCGGAACAGGAAAAATTGCGCGATGCCAATGTGTTGCTGTTGGAGAAATCGACCCGCAACGTAGCGCTTTGCGAAAAGACGCTCCTCGAACACAATGAGAAGTTTGAAAGCATTGAGCCGAAAATCAGACAGGCGCGCGCCTTGGATGTCCGGATGGCTGGAGCGGAAAATCTGGCCAAAGAGGCGAAAAATGAATACCGGCAAGCGGAAGAACGGCAAGTGAAACTGAAGAAATTCGTCGCAGAAACGCAGACGGCAGTCGATGCCGGACAGAAAACTATTTCGAAACTAACAGCGTGGTTTGAGCAACATCAGGCTTACCGGGAAATCATTCCGAGAATAGATTTGATTGTAAACCTGCTGGACGACGCCGCGGCTGCAACGAAGCAAGAGGCAATTAACCGGAAAACATTGGACGGTACCAACGCTTTATTAGACGCTGCCGCAACCCGGCTAACGGAATTAACCAAAGAATCCGAGCGATTGAACAAACTGCTTCCCGCCGAAATTGCGGCCTTGCGTCTAAGGCTGGAGGAAGGGAAACCTTGTCCGGTGTGCGGTAGCGAGCATCATCCGCATAGTCGTATCGGCGGAGAAAGTCTGGAAGAGGAGGCGCTGAATGTGGCGAAAGAGGAGGTGGCCAATCAGATGGCGATTCTGTCCGGCAGGATGGAAAATCTCCGGAATGAAAACATTCGTTTGGCATCGGTGATTGAAAACTACGCCCGTCAGTCGAAAGAGGCGATAGATAAATTGGATGTTTTGCTTGTTGCTTTTCCGGATTGGAAGACAAAGTTGGCGGAGGGACATTTGCCTCGGCTCTTCCAATCGGTTGCCGGTACGTGGCGGAAAAACGAATCGCTTGCAGGCAAAGCGAACGAACAGGCGGCCTCTTTCCAAACCGGTATACAGCTTGCTAAAGAACAACTCGTTGAGGCGGAAGAAATGTATACGTCGAAGGAAGGGAAGTTCAAAGAGGCGAAAGAGACGTTGGAGAAATTGCGGGAAGAGAGAACCGGAATCTTTGGCGGAAAAACTTCCGACGAGGTGGAGAAGCTGTACATAGAAAGAAGGAAATCGCTTTCGGAGGAGCTTTCCCGTCTGAAAGAAGAAAGAAACAATATCCTTGCTGCCAAAGAAAAGCAGGAGGGAGTTATCCAGCAGGTTGCCCGGGAGATTGCGAAGCTTTCTGTCCGTTGCGATGCGCTGAAGGAAAGAGTAGATCAGTGGATGTTGTCCGGGAGGGAGATAACCATCGAGCGTTTGTCCGATTTGTTGTCCAAAGATCAGGCCTGGATTACTGCGGAAAGAGAGCAATTAAACCGGTTGCATCAGAATAAGACCACTGCATGGGCTACGCTGAACGAACGAAAGAAAACCTTAGAGCATCATCATCTGTTGGAGAACAAGCCCGCGGAGGAAGAAACGCAGGAGGTTTTGCGGAAAACGCTTGCCGACAGTCAGGAGTTGATACGGCGCCGGACGGCTCGCGCTACGGAGATAGAAATCCTGTGGGACAATCATTGGAAAGGGAAAAAACGGATTGCGGTGTTCGAGAAGGAATGGGAGGAGAAATCCGCTTTGTCCGGCAATTGGAAGAAACTGAATGAGATGTTCGGCGCTGCCGACGGGGCTAAGTTTAAGGTGCTGGCGCAGGGGTATACCTTAGACGCCTTGCTTGCTTACGCTAATAAACACCTCCGGGAGCTTTCCAAGCGTTATGAGATACAGCGTGTTCCGGACACATTGGCCTTGCAGGTGATTGATTTGGATATGTTGGGCGAAGTTCGCACGGTTCATTCGCTGTCCGGCGGAGAATCTTTTTTAATATCGCTGTCCTTAGCTTTAGGACTTTCCTCGCTTTCGTCCAACCGGATGAAAGTCGAGTCCTTATTCATAGATGAAGGATTCGGCTCGCTCGATGCCGATACGTTGCGGATTGCCATGGATGCGCTGGAACGATTGCAGACACAGGGGCGCAAAATCGGCGTCATCTCGCACGTAACCGAAATGACGGAACGCGTCGGCGTCCGCATCCGGATTGTCAAGTCGGCGAACGGACGAAGCCGCATCCTTCTCTAACGTTTGATGCCTGAGGTCTTAATGTCTTGTTCCTTCAAATAATTCGCGGTCTTCCCTTGCCGTTGGCGTTCTGCCGTTGAAATTATTGAACGTATAACTTAATGTAAGCGTAATCAGCGGCCAGGCGGGGCGGATTTTGGTGATGGATTGCAAATCGGACGTCGTGATATTGCTTACGTAGCGGGCGGAGTTCAGTACGTCGCGAACGGAAAGCGTTGCGCTTAGCGCGCGGTTGAAGAACTGTTGGCGAATAGCCAGATTCACATACCAAAAAGCATGGGTGCGTCCTTGCGTGGTGACGGAGGGGCCTACAAAATTTCCGTCCAACTGTATGCGTGTGTACCGGCCGGCATCCAAAGCGTTGTGGAGGGTGATGTCGTAATTGGCGCTGGATTCGTTGCGATTGTCGCGCGATAATTTATTCACCACCCGGTAATGATACAGACTGCCGTTGATGCCCATATTCCACCGGCGAACAACCTGCATCTGGCCGTTTAACTCCAAGCCGGAGGAGTAATCGTTTCCCACGTTTGCCATCGAATCGAGCGTAACGCCGGCCCGTATAGCCGATTCGTAAGGAATACGCAAACGTTCTATCTTATCGGTTCGGCTGCGGTGAAAAACCGTGGCGGAGAGGCTGGCATCGCCGATATTCTTTTTATAATTCAGTTCGAAAGAGTTGATAAACTCGTTGCGGATGTCGGGGTTGCCTATCTCGGCAGAATAAAAGTCGCGATACGTAATGTATGGCTCCATATAGAAAAGATCGGGGCGTGTGATGCGCCGGGAGTATGAGGCCATCAGTTGCTGCTCTTTGGGGAGGTTAAAACCGATATGTACGGAGGGGAAAAGATGGAAATTATTGTACGTCCGGTTGGCTCCGGGCACGTCGCTGCGCAAAACCCGGTGGGTGTGTTCTCCTCGCAGCCCTATTTGGTAGGTGAAGGCCTTGTATCCATTGGCCAAAATCCCATAGACGGAGTGGATGCCGTTTTGGAAATAAAAGAAGTTATCGTATATGGCATTGTCTGTGCGGAACTCGAACACTTTCTTTTCGGGATTCCAAAATTCCATGCTGTAATCGCCGTCTTCCAAGTAAGAAGAGTACTGATAGCCGGCTTCCAATCGCCCGGAAGGGCTGAAGGGGTAGACGTAATCTACGTTGGCCCGAACCGTCCAGCGATGTTCGTCTTCGTAGGCGCGGTGTCCCATCTGCCGATGTTCGTCGGCATAAGCGTTCTTGGCCTCCCCCAGCAAATCGTGGTTTATGTTGCCGTCAAAGAGGTCGCTCTGGAAGTATTCCAAGGCATCGCCTCCGTACTTAAGATAAAACAGGGAGGTAATTTGATGGCCTTTGTCGTTAAATTTATGGTCGGCCTTTACGGAACCGAGCAGGTAGGTTTCGTTGATGTGGTAGTAATCGCGGCTGAAATAATCCACCCGTTCCACGCCGGGATGTTCTTCCGAATAATCCAAGTCGCCCTGTCTTTCCCGTCCGCCGTATCCGCCTTCCATATCGGCCGAGAAGGATGTACGGGGAAGCGTATATTGCCATCCGCCTTTCAGGGAATAGTTGAAATTATTGCTGGTACGCGGGCCGGTAGAGCGAGAGTGCGTTTGCCAATCGTTTACGGACGTTGTTTTGTCTTGTTCAAAGTTACTTTTCAGCATCCTGTCCGTCCAGTTTCCGCCAAAATGCCACCGCGACCGGTTTGCCTGCCGGCTGAGAAGAAAATCGACATTGCGCGATAAAAGCGTACTTCCGGAAAGATTCACCATGCCGCTGAATCCCTGCCGCGAATCTTTCTTGGTGATGATATTGATGATACCCACGTCGCTCCCGGTATCGTGCCGGGCAGAGGGAGTGGTGATGATTTCGATATTCTCAATCTGCCCCGAAGGAATCTGTTGCAGGGCTTGCGTACCGCCAAAGACCGACGGTTTTCCATCCACATAGACGGTAAAGCCGCTGCTTCCCCTGAAGGTTACTTCCCCTTCGGCATCCACCCGTATGGAGGGCGTATTTTCCAGAATATCTACGGCCGAACCTCCGCTTGCCAGCAGATTGCCCGATGCCTCGATGATTTTTTTGTCCAGCTTATAAATAATCTGTTTCTTCTGCGCCACCACTTCCACTTCGGCAAGTCCCACTTCCAGCGCTTTCATTTCTATCGTGCCCAAATCTATGAGCGGCGTAGATGTGTTCAGAACAATATCCGGGCGGGTATAGACGTCGAAGCCCACCAAACGGATAAGCAAAGTATAGGTTCCGTCGCGCACGTCCATGATGACGAAACGCCCATCCTCTTCCGGAAGGGATTGATAGGCCGGCGTTGCATCTTCTCCCGACAGGAGAAAGATATCGGCAAAATCGAGCGGTTTATTACTGCCGGCCTCCACTAATTTTCCTTTGATACGGGGAACGGAAACGGCCTCCACCGAGGCGGCCAGAAGGATAAAGGTAAGAAAGAGATAAAAACACGTTTTCATGCTACAAGAATAAGGGTTATGTTATTATTACGGGCGCAAAAGTAAGATTTTTTTCTTTTCTCCAAAAAGAAACTTCCTCTGCATTTCGTTGTACCCGGGTACGCGTTGCTCGTTCCCGGGGACGAGTCGCTTGTTCCCGGGGACGAGTTGCTTGTTCCCGGGGACGCGTTGCTTGTTCCCGGGGACGAGTCGCTTGTTCCCGGGGACGAGTCGCTTATTCCCGGGGACGAGTCGCTTGTTCCCGGGTACGCGTTGCTTGTTCCCGGGGACGCGTCGCTCGTTCCCGGAGACGAGTCGCTCGTTCCCGGGAACAAGTCACTAAGAGAGCTTAAAAAGAACTTAATAAGTGTAAACCCTACCCGAAGTGTTAAATCTATGTATTACTTTTGCACGAAATGAAAACAAGATACAAAAATCCGATTCGTTATTTTATGTTGGCTTCGGGAATACTCCTGCTGCTGACGGTGATTGTTCCTCATCATCATCATGAGGATGGCGAAATCTGTATCTTTATGTGGGATAACGGACATGACGACTCCGAGCACGGGGAAGACGGAGGGTATCAAAGCTGCGAATGTAACGGGCATACCATCGCTTTCAACTCGACGCTGCTCCACAAACATGCCTCCGAACCCAACGACCTCGCCTTGGTCTTGATTCCCCTGCTCACACTTTTCGATTACATCTCCCCTCCCCTACCCTTTCCTCTCGGCAAGACTTCCGATGCCGAAAAAACGCTGTACGCCGAATCGCTCTTCAGCATCTGGGTATCGGCGGCTGCCGGTTTCCGCGCTCCTCCGTTCTGTTAATTGATTATCGGGAATAACAGATGCCGGATTACGTTCCGCATCCTATTCCATCCATCTATCTTTTTAAATTACATATTTATTATCCATTAAATTTTTTAGTATGACAAAAATATTTCTTGTCCTTTCCGCCTGTTTGCTTGTTGCATGTGGAGGAAACAGGACGAATTCCGAATACGAGGAACATGAACACGAACATGAACACGAAAACGAAGGCTCATCCGGTAACGAACTTGCTGTCGTCGATTTCGACCAAGATAAAGCCATAGCCGTAGGCCTGAAAACACAGGTTGTCGAGCCGGGCACATTCACCCAAGCCATCAAAACCAGCGGTCGTATCCTGGCCGCTCAGGGCGACGAACAAACCTTGGTGGCTACGCTGCCGGGAGTGGTAAACTTCCGGAAAACCGCCTTTACCGAAGGAACGCCCGTCCGCAAAGGGCAGGCCGTTTTATCGCTGGTAACCGGCCATCTGGCCGACGGCGACGTTGCCGTCCGTACACGCGCCGTCTACGAAAAGGCCAAAAGAGAATACGAAAGAGCAACGGAACTCATTAAAGACAAGATTATCTCCGAAAAAGATTTCAACCAGGCTGCATTGGATTATCAAACCGCCCAAACGGCTTTCAACGCCATTGGCGGCGCCCAAAGCGGCAACGGCATCGACATCTGCTCGCCTATCAACGGGTATCTGAAGAACCTCCGCGTAAAGGAAGGCGATTATGTGGAAACCGGCAGTCCGCTGGCCACGGTTTCGCAGAACAACCGGCTGCAATTGCGCGTAGAAATCCCCGAAAAGTATTACAGCAGTCTGCCGCTGATACACACCGCCGCCTTCCGGACGCCGTACAACGATACATTCTACCCCTTGGCGGATTTGAACGGACGATTGCTCTCGTATGCCAAGTCGATGGATGCAAACGCATTTTATATCCCCGTAACGTTCGAGTTCGACAACAAAGGCGACATCCTGCCCGGCGGGTACGTCGAAGCCTTCCTCTTCACCTCCCCCATCCCCAATACGTTTTCCATCCCGCTTTCTTCGTTGATAGAAGAACAAGGGATCTATTCCGTCTTTATCCGGAAAAACGAAAACGAGTACCGGAAACAGGCCGTAACCCTTGGAGCCGACAATGGCTCCGAGGTGCAAATTCTTTCGGGTCTGAAAACCGGCGACGAGGTTGTAACCGAAGCAGCCTATCATCTTAAGTTGGCTTCGGCCTCAAACAGCTTGCCCGAACATCATCATTAATAAAAAGGAAAGAATATGCTGAATAAGATTATTCATTATGCGCTGCACAACCGCCTCACGGTGCTGGCCTGCGGCTTATTGATTATGATATGGGGCACGTACAGCGCCGTACAAACCGACGTGGATGTATTTCCGGACCTGAACGCCCCCACGGTGGTTGTTATGACCGAAGCCGGAGGATTAGCTCCGGAAGAAGTAGAGCGCTTGATTTCCTTTCCGGTAGAAACCGCCATGAACGGCGCCATGAACGTGCGCCGCGTACGTTCTTCGTCCACCACCGGATTTTCGGTTGTATGGATAGAATTCGACTGGGGGATGGATATATACCGCGCTCGGCAGATTGTGTCGGAAAAACTTTCGGTCGTAACCGAATCCCTTCCGTCAAGCGTAGGACGTCCGGTGATAGCTCCGCAATCGTCCATTCTCGGCGAGGTGATGATTATCGGCCTGACGTCGGATTCTACCTCCCTGCGCGACTTGCGTACGCTGGCCGACTGGACCATCCGGCCCCGGCTGCTTTCCACGGGAGGCGTGGCTCAGGTGGCCGTGATTGGAGGCGAGATGAAGGAATACCAGATATTGCTTTCGCCCGAACGGATGAAATACTACGGGATTACCTTCGACGAAGCCATCAATGCCTGTCGCGATATGAACCGCAATGTAGGAGGAGGCGTTCTTTACCAGTACGACAACGAATACATTGTGCGAGGTATGCTGGCCTCCACCCGTACCGACGAGCTGGGCAAAGGCGTTGTGAAGATAACGGACAAGGCGCCCATTCTGCTCGAAGATATTGCTACGGTACGTATCGGCAGCAAATCGCCCCAACTCGGCTTGGCTTCCGAAAAAGGTAAAGAAGCCGTGCTGCTTACCGTAACCAAACAACCGGAAACCGGCACCATCCTTCTTACCAACCAATTGGACAAAGCCATCGAAGAGATAAAGAAAGACCTTCCGCCCGACGTGCGCATCGCTACGGATATTTTCCGCCAGAGCGATTTTATAGACAATTCGATACGCAACGTAAAGAACAGTCTGCTGGAAGGAAGTCTCTTTGTGGTGGTCATTCTCTTTATCTTTCTTATGAATGTGCGCACTACGGTAATTTCGCTCACGGCAGTGCCCATTTCGCTGATTGTTTCCATCTTAGTTTTACATTACATGGGATTTACGTTAAACACCATGAGTCTGGGCGGGATGGCCATATCCATCGGCTCGCTGGTAGACGATGCGATTGTGGATGTAGAGAACGTTTTCCGGAGGATGCGCGAGAACAATGCCTTGCCCGAAGGCGAGCGACTTCCGGCGCTGACGGTCGTGTACGAAGCTTCGCGCGAGGTACGTTTGCCGATATTAAACTCTACGCTCATTATCATCGTAAGCTTTGTTCCTCTTTTCTTCCTGAGCGGGATGGAAGGCCGTATGCTGGCTCCGCTGGGTATCGCCTTTATCGTTGCCCTGTTTGCCTCTACGGTAGTAGCCCTTACGCTTACGCCGGTACTTTGCAGTTTTCTGTTGGGCAAGAAAGGAAAGGAGAATTTCCGCGAATCGTTCGTAGCCCGCAAGCTGAAAGATATCTATGGCGCTATGCTGCGAAAAGCGATAGAGAAAAAGGCCCTTGTGCTGGGCAGTACGTTCGCCCTGCTGGTTGTTTCCATTATTTTGTTTACTACGCTGGGGCGTAATTTTCTTCCTCCGTTCAACGAAGGTTCTTTTACCATCAACGTAGGCACCCTGCCGGGTATCTCGCTCGAAGAATCGGACCGGATAGGCCGGCGGGCGGAACAATTACTCATGGAAGTGCCCGAAATACAAACCGTAGCCCGGAAAACCGGCAGAGCGGAACTGGACGAACATGCGCTGGGCGTAAACGAATCGGAAATGGAAGCTCCCTTTGTGCTGAAAGACCGAAGCCGGGAGGAAGTAATGAACGATGTACGCAAAAGACTTTCCTCCATCTCCGGCGTAACTATCGAGATAGGGCAACCCATCTCGCACCGTATCGACGCCATGCTGTCGGGCACGAAGGCGAACATTGCTATCAAAATCTTCGGAACGGATTTAAACCGGATGTACGCCGTCGGCAAACAGATAGA
>JAISZY010000187.1 GCA_031284375.1 Tannerellaceae bacterium
TTTCCCCTTCCGAGGCATTGGCAAGCAACGAATAAGAGAACAATACCTGTTCCTCGACCGAAAAAGTCCTCCCTTACAAAGACGGGAGGACTTTTTTTCTTGGCGAAACCCTCCCTTACAAAGACAGAAGGACTTTCTCGCGCGGAGAAGCCCTCCCTTACAAAGACGGAAGGAGTTTTTCGTCTGGAGAAGTCCTCCCTTACAAAGACGGAAGCGATTTTTCATTCGCCGAAGCCCTCCCTTACAAAGACGGCAGCGATTTTTCGTTCGCCGAAGTCCTCCCTTACAAAGACGGAAGCGATTTTTCGTCTGCCGAAGTCCCCAGACACGAAAGGGTCGGCATACCGGCAGCGCAGAAAATAGGAGGGAATTTGGAAGGGAGGAGGAGGGCGAAAAAAAAAATATTTTTTTTTTTGATAAAGTCTTTGTTTTCATTATATAACCCTTTATCTTTGCAGCGATGTGCAGACAAAAAAAGACAGACTGCGCTTTTTGAGAATCATTTTTTAAAGAAAACTAAGAATAGAAACAATGGGAATAGTAAGATTTGCTGTAAGAAGATTACGAAACGAAGAATGGTTTCGCTTCCATACCGAGTTTTTCCACTTGGCAGACGAATGCGGCGCGGAAACGCTGAATATCGACCGGCTTTTTCCCCTCTATGAAGTACGCTATAAGGAGGCCGACCAGTTGCTCGAACTTCTGCACAAAAGTTTTATTACCACCGATAGCGTATCGGCCGACCGTGCGCGCGACGGCGTGTACGTAGGATTGCGCGATACGGCAAAATCACTGCAAAAGGCCTTGGATCCCGACAAACGGAGCGCCGCCGTAAAAGTGTTTACCGTGGTAGACAAATACTCCTCGGCCGCAAGAAAAGGAACGCAAGCCGCTAAAACGGCAGCCATCGACAACCTGCTGCAAGACCTCTCCACAGCCCAGAGCGGAATAGACGTATCCGCAGAAGTGCAACTGCTGGGACTTGCCGAATGGGTAGCCGATTTGGATACGGCCAACACAGCGTACAAACAATCCATCTCCGAACGCGCCGAGGAAGCAACAACGCGCCCGTCGGCAGGACGTTTGGCGCAGGTGCGGGTAGAAGTAGACCATTACTACGTCAATATGATAAACGTAATAGACGCCCTCCTGATCACCATCGGCGGCGGCGAAGAAGAAACAACGCCCGACGAACCCCAAGGCCCTACGGAAGATCGCGACACAACGCCTTCTACGCCCGACGAAAAGGTATTGCACTTTGTCAAAGCGCTGAATTTTTGCATCGCACGGTACAAATCATTCCTCAAAGCCCGGAAAACCCGCGCCGGAAAGAAAGAACAGGAAGAGGAAGAAGATGGTCCGAAAGAAGATATATAGAAAACTTTTTTTCCAGAACAAGTACATATTGTGAAGTTTACATTGGATTTTTTTTTTTTCTCCTGTCTCCGGCTTTTTCGGGGGCAGGAGTTTTTTTTCGTACCCACCTCCGCCGCCGGGGTATCTGTTACTGCCGGTAGGTTTCCGTTAAAATAATCGAAGCGCTGTGCACCTCGCCCCCTACGGGCGGGTTCATCTTGGAAAGAGACAGCTCCATCCGGGTGATGGAGGGGAAATATTCCTTCAGCGAACGGAGTATCCTCCCGGCCACATGCTCCAGAAGTTGGGAGGGAGCGTCCATCTCTTTTTTCACGAGAGAAAACACGGTAGCATAACAAATCGTATCGCGCAGGTTGTCGGTCCGAATAGCCTTCTCAAGGGGCGCCCAGAGGGTTAAATTTACCCTAAAGTCATTACCCACACATCGTTCCTGCAAGGATACCCCATGGCAGGCATAAAACCTCATATCGCTCAACATTATTTTAGTTATCATATTTTAGGATAATTAAGAGGTAAAAGTATCAAAAGAGCCTTAGACTGCAAAAATATAATTTTATATTTGCAGACTATCTCGAATATATACTATAATATATGAAAATTAAGTTTAAAGACGAAGCGCCGTCAAACGGATTGCATAACATTCTGGCAGTAGGAACAACCGTAAGAGGCGATATTATAACAGACGGGGATTTCCGCTTGAATGGAAGAGTGGAGGGTAATATCAATTGTGCCGCAAAAATAGTCATAGGCCCCAAAGGACATATAGACGGCGACATTGTGTCTGTCAATGCAGAAATACTGGGCACCGTGGTGGGTAGTATCCGCACCAGCGGCGCCTTGGTATTGAAGGCCTCATCCATTATTACGGGTGATATATATGCACAGACGCTCGAAATAGAGCCTAATGCGAAGTTTAGCGGAGTATGTAATATGCTGTCCGACCTAAAGGAATAAGCAGCGCCGGGAAGGAAGTGTCATGTCGCTTTCTCTAATATTACTTCCTTCCGCTGCTTTTTACCAAGGAGGCTATCTGTTCGTTTAAGGTATCGGCCTTCAGCAATTCTTCTATTGCAACGTGCATGCGATAGCGCCAATAATGAACGGCGTGAGCAGGCACGTTAATTCGTTCTGTCTTGTAATCTTTTCGTTTCAGGTAGTCATCCATAGCGAGCCAATCTTGCAAGGGGATGATAGCGAGCATGGAAGGTACATTCAGATGATTGCCGATGATGCGTGCGGCTATTTCCGGAGTACATTCTCCGGGAGCCTCTCCGGCGTGTTGTAATACCTGATTGTAGTAGCGTTGCGTCTTCTCCCGGTCTTCATGCCACCAACACCGCAGGGGCGACATATCGTGGGTAGACGTGGTGCAGACGGAAAGATAAGGCAGATGCTTCATGTCCGAGAACTCCAGGTTGACTTGCTTGGGCATACGCTCTATTTCCAAACTGAGTATTTGTAGTTTGCTTATTACTTCGGGCACAGATTCGGGTATCATGCCCAAGTCTTCTCCGCAAACGAGCATCCGGGTCGAATCGATCAGAGGAGTTAATCGTTTATAGGCTTGTTCTTTCCAGAAGTTGGAATGTCGGCGGTAAAAGAAATCCCAGTATAAATGGTTGAAAGCATATTGGTCGGAGTTGCTCAATTCCCGGTACAAGAACGATTGAGCGGCCGAGATGCGCGGATGGAACTTGTCTCTCTGATAAGGGTCTTGCAAGAATAATACTTCGTTGGCGATATGAAGCAGTCCGTTTTTCTTGCAAAGCGAAGCCTCGTCTGTCTTGCCGCGAAACAGGTCTTCTATCTTAACTTGTGTATTACAGAACGATTTCAAGACAAAATGTTGGGACGAGGATTGCGCCAGGCAGGTAGCCGTAACTTCATTTGTCCATTGCCCAAACAGTTCGGGAAGGTGCTTCTGATGGATATGCGGCGTAGTGAAACGACTTTTGTTGAAGAGAACGCCGTATTGTTCTATCTCTTCGACCGAAAGCGGGAGGGCGGGATTGAAATGCCCGCAAAGTCCTTCGGTATACTCTGGTGGAATCTCCCAAATCCGGAAAAATCCCAGGATATGGTCGATGCGTAGACAATCGAAGTACTCGCTCAAGTGGGCGAATCGTTTTTTCCACCATATAAATCGATTTTTTTCCATCTTGTCCCAGTTGTAGGTTGGGAATGTCCAGTTCTGACCGGTTACGGAGAAGTCGTCGGGCGGCGCTCCGGCTTGTCCGTTCAGATGAAAATACGCCGGTTCCGTCCATACGTCTGCGCTGTTCCGGTTTACGCCTATGGGCAAATCCCCTTTCAGCACGACGCCATGCTTGCGTGCATAGTCGGAAACGGCTTTGAACTGCGTATGCAGCACAAATTGGAGGAAGAAAGTAAAACTTATCCGGGGATACGCTTCGCTGTCTTTGCGACAAAGCGCCATGGCTCGCGCCTTGTTGTAAACGGCGTCGCGTCCCCACTTCGAGAAATTGGCCGTTTGATACGCGTCTCGGAGGTAAGCATATACGGCATACGGAATCAGCCATTCCCGATTGTGCGAAAAGAAGTTTGCAAACTCCTTGCTTTCCAGCCATTGCGTCCCTTCCTGCTCGAAGAAGTGACGACAATAATCCATTTTGCAGTGCATCACGGCTTCGTAATCCACTTCCTCCAAGCGGTTCAGTTCCTTTTGTTTTCCGGCAAAGAAAGCGGCCTGCTCCGGGTTATTCAGTCTTCCCATCCGGGGGAGGTTGATATACATCGGATGCAAGGCGTAGATAGACACGGCGTTGTAGGGATACGAATCCGTCCAGGTATGGGTAGCGGTTGTATCATTCACCGGCAGCACTTGGACGATACGCTGTCCGGTTTTCCGGATCCAGTCGATAAACAGATGCAAGTCGCCCAAATCCCCTACTCCGAAGCTGCCTGTCGAGCGCAGAGAGAAAACCGGAACAACCGTACCGGCAGTTCTCCAGGGCGGAAGGTTATCACGAAAGGAAAGACCGGACACGCACACCATTTCATCCTCCATCTGCGGGGGAAGATGTAAGGTACGATTTTCGTCCGGTTCCCAATACGCGAGTGCGCGGGTGTCGGTATCCAAGACCAGGAATTTATATTCCAGCGGGAAACGGATATCCCCGGCATCCAATTCCACATACCATTCGGGGAATGTACGGCAGTTCATCGTCAAGGCCTTTTCCGGCGCCCAAAGACCTATACATTCCTGATTTCCGGTGATGGCCAAGCTTTGATTTGTCTCCACGCGAGGCGCCGATATCTTGATCACAAACTTTTTCCGGCTATTCATCCCCTGTTCGGAATCATACGGATGTGCGAACAGGCTTTGGGTAAAAGCGGAAGAATAGAACGCCGTGTTTGCCGGACGTGTTTGCCAATAATCATACAAGGTATAGGTGTGGAATGGTTTGTTTAGCGTGATGTGATGGTTTTTCTCCCATTCTTCAAATACCGGCGCCTCGTTTACTTTCAGGAAGTAGCGGTATTCTATGTCTTTCGTATCGGGCGCTACGTCTAAGGTCAGCGCCCAATTCCCGTCCTCCAGGTAGTTCATTTCTTTGGCCAGCGCGGTTTCCCATGCTCCAAGTTCGGGGATTGAACCAACTACGCATAGTTTTTGCCCCCAAACGGTGTGGAAATTTATATGGAAAGAGACTTTCATTTTCATCTGTTTTAGTTACGATGCAAATGTATTAAAAAAGGCCGAACTTGCGCAAGTTCGGCCTTCGGGACGGAGTTGTGTATATTTCACCTTTTGTTGTTTATCCGCATTTGGAGGCTCCGCAGTTTGTACAAATCAGGCAGCCTTCCTGATAGGTTAATGATTCTTGTCCGCAGTTCGAGCATTTTTCTCCTTTAACTACCATCCCGCTGGGAAGATACTTCTTCAAGGCACGTTCTACGCCGTTTTTCCAGGTGTTGATGGATTCGCTATCCAATTCCAGTCCCTGAACCAATTTAATCACTTGGTCGATAGGCATAGCGTATCGCAGCACGCCGGAAATCAACTTGGCATAGTTCCAAAATTCGGGGTTGAATTTGCCGTCCAGCCCTTCGATAGTCATTTTGAATCCCCGCTTGTTTTTGAATTGGAAATCGTAATGTTTATTTCCGTCGTCGTCGTAACTTTTTATGATGGTTCCTCTGGAAACATTTTTGGGTAGCATGAGTCCTTCGTCGTCGTCGGCCAAACCGGTAAATATTTCATAGGGTCGTCCTTTATACAATCCCACAAAGGCAATCCACTTTTCGCGGTTGTTCTGAAATTTCACCACTTCGGCCTCCAATTCTCTTGGTCGTTTGAAGAGAATTTCGGGAGGTTCCATGCAAATGCAATCCTCTTTCTTTTTCTCGGTAGGCACCAGAATGCCCGAACGACAACCATCCCGATACACCGTACATCCTTTACATCCGCATTTCCATGCTTCTACGTAGAGTTTGTCCACCAGTTCTTCGGATACATCATTGGGTAAATTAATCGTTACGCTAATCGAATGGTCTACCCATTTTTGGATACGGCCCTGCATCTTTACTTTCCGGAGCCAATCCACATCGTTGGACGTCGCCTTGTGATAGGGCGAGCTTGCTACCAAAGCGTCTATTTCCTCTTGCGTATATTTTTTCGACGCCGAATATCCGTTGGCCAACATCCATGTCACGAATTTATGATGGAATACGATGTATTCTTCAAAGGCGTCTCCCGTTTCGTCTACGAAATCAATCCGCGCCGAGGCATCGTTGGGATTCACTTTGCGTCGTCGTTTATACACCGGCAGGAAAACCGGTTCGATACCGGAGGTAGTTTGCGTCATCATGCTGGTTGTCCCTGTGGGGGCGATTGTAAGGCAGGCGATATTGCGTCGTCCGTAGGTAATCATGTCTTTATACAGTTCGGGGGCTGCTTCTCTCAGACGGTTGATAAACGGGTTCTCTTCCTCGCGTTTAGCGTCGTATATTTCAAAGGCGCCACGCTCTTTTGCCATCAAGACGGAAGAGCGATAAGCCTCCAGCGCTAATATTTTCTGTACATTTTCTGCGCAAGTTGTTGCCTCTTCGGTTCCGTAGCGCAGGTTCAGAGCGGCCAGCATATCGCCTTCTGCCGTAATACCCACACCTGTACGACGTCCTTCCAGGGTTTTCTTTTTAATTTTTTCCCACAAGTGATGCTCGGTAGTTCTCACTTCTATGGATTCGGGGTCGGTATCTATTTTCTCAAGTATCTTTTCTATCTTTTCCGATTCCAGATCGATAATATCGTCCATAATACGTTGCGCCAGGCCTACATGTTTCTTAAATAGTTCGTAATCGAAATAAGCCTCTTGGGTAAACGGTTTGACAACGTACGAATATAGATTGATAGCCAGCAAGCGGCAACTGTCGTAAGGGCAAAGGGGGATTTCTCCGCAGGGGTTGGTCGAAACCGTCCGGAATCCCAGGTCGGCGTATGTATCGGGAACAGATTCCTTCATAATGGTATCCCAGAAAAGGACGCCGGGTTCGGCGGATTTCCAGGCATTATGGATAATTTTCTTCCATAAGGTAGCGGCTTCTATTTCCTTAACGGTTGTTGGATTGGGCGAGTCTATCGGATATTGCTGTTTGTAGGTTGTTCCTTTTACTACGGCATTCATAAAGTCGTCGTCGATTTTCACAGACACATTCGCTCCCGTGACTTTCCCTTCCACCATTTTAGCGTCGATGAACGACTCGGAGTCGGGGTGTTTAATCGATACACTCAGCATCAAAGCTCCCCGCCGACCGTCTTGAGCCACCTCGCGAGTTGAATTGGAGTATCGTTCCATAAAAGGAACCAGACCGGTAGAGGTAAGCGCAGAGTTTTTCACGGGAGAACCTTTCGGACGGATATGCGATAAATCATGCCCAACACCTCCGCGACGTTTCATCAACTGTACTTGTTCTTCGTCTATCCGGATAATGGCGCCGTAGGAATCTGCATTTCCGTCCAGACCAATAACAAAACAATTAGACAAAGACGCTATTTGAAAATCATTTCCGATTCCGGTCATAGGACTTCCCTGTGGAACAATATACCGAAAATGGTCGAAGAGGTTAAAAAGCTCCTTCTCCGACAATGGATGGGGATACTTTTTCTCGATACGTGCAATTTCTTTTGCTAAACGGTGATGCATATCTTCCGGAGATTTCTCGTAGATATTACCAAATGCATCTTTCAAAGCATACTTGTTAACCCAGACTTTGGCGGCTAACTCATCGCCGGTAAAATAATCCAAGGATGCGCTGAAGGCTTCATCAAATGTGTAAGTTGTTCGATTCACGATAATTGTTTTTTAATTATGCTGCAAGTTTAGTGATAGTTTATTTATTGTACAAGTTATTCAATAATTATTTTTGTGTTTCTTGGAAAGTTTTCCAAAATAAAACAAAGTACATTTGATAATCAATATCTTGTGATATCTTCATACAAGAAAAGTTTTCCAAAAAGAAAAGTTCAATAAATAAGGAGTAATAAAAAAAGGATGCTTCCCTGGAAGCATCCTTTTCGGTAAACTTAAAAAGCATCCGTCACTTCTTCAAAATCGTCTGCATGTTTTCAACCTTTGCACTGAACGATTTGTCTGTCGCCATCAAGTTTGCTACACTGTTTATCCCATGTAAAACGGTAGCATGATCTTTGTTTCCTATTACTTTTCCGATATGGGAAAGAGAACAATCCGTGTACTTCCTCGACAGGTACATGGCTATCTGGCGGGCTAATACCACCTCTTGTTTACGGGTATGCGCTTGAAGAGCCGATATTTCCAGATTAAAGTATTTACAAACAACTTCCATGATTGTTTGTATGGAGAGAGACTTGCTTTCCACTCGTACAGCCTGGGCGACAATACGTTTGGCCAGCGCCATATCTATATCGTGATTATTAATTACAGAATTAGCCATCAAAGAAACGAGAATCCCCCCCAGTTCGCGAATATTTTCCGTCACGTTCTCTACAATGTAGTTAATAACTTCTTCGGAAATGGAGATTCCGTCGTGATTGATTTTATTCAGCAATATTTTCCTTCTAAGCTCTGTATCGGGTCGATCTATTGCAGCCGACAAGCCCCATTTCAGTCTTGAAATCAACCGGTCTTCCATTCCTTGCATATCTACCGGGGCTTTGTCGCTGGTTAATATAAGTTGTTTGTTTAAACGGTGGAGGTGGTTAAATATATGGAAAAATGTATTTTGGGTTTTATCCATTCCAATCATATCTTGTACATCGTCCAATATCAGCACATCTAAGTTTTGATAGAAATAAAGAAAATCATTGGTGGTATTTTTTCGGATAGCATCAGTAAACTGAACCCGAAACAAGTGAGACGAAACGTATAAAACTTTCTTTTCCGGGTGGAGTTCGCGTATCCGGGCGCCGATTGCATTGCACAAATGCGTTTTACCTATTCCGGAAGGCCCCCAGAAAAACAGTGGATTAAACGTTGTTGTTCCAGGGTTTAGTGCAACGGTTTCGCCGGCTGTGCGTACCAAGCGGTTACTCTTTCCTTCTAAAAAGTTCCCGAATGTATATTTGGGATTCAATTGAGAGTCCAAATCTTGTGCGACCGGCTGAGTAAAAGGAGCGGGCGATTTATTCCCTTCTTTGGGTGTGATTTTTTTAACGCCTGCAGACGGAGGTTCGGTAACGTAATCAACCGTGCCTCCGGTTGTTTTGTCCACCATCACACGGTAATTCAAAATTGTACCGACACCGATAACGCGCTCTATCGTGACCTTGAGTATATTTACATATTTCTCTTCCAAATATTCGTAAAAGAATTGGCTGGGCACTTGAATCGTAAATTTATTATTCTCATAAGATAATGGTATAATAGGTTTGAACCATGTATTAAAAGCCGCGTCGGGGATGATATCTTCGATAACACCTAAGCACTGGTCCCACAATCTTTGATAGTTCGTCTGCATATTAAAAACTTATATTTTTGTCCCTACAAAGTTTAAAATTATATCTAAATAAAAAAATGCAAGATTAATTTGGATTTTACAAATTTGAATATTTTGTTTACCATCAACAGATTACAAAATCATCCATGGCGTTGGGTTACGCAAAGCTAAAAATCCTTAGAACAAAGGCATTTCACGACAGCTCCTATCCGTACCGATGAAAACGATTCCTTTTTAAGGCAATTTTTTCTCGTTTACAGTAAAGGGGTTAAGGAGGGAGAAAATAAAATATTTGCCTGGAGCCCAAAATAGAATGATTCTAAATAAGGAATGATGTTGCACCATCTATTTTCTCAAAACAACGAAAAATGAACATAGCGTTTGGGGTGTTCCCGAAGGTCCAGCAATAGCTTCGATGCGTTCTCCGAAGTTTCGTTTAGATTGAAATAGAGCGAATTATCATTCAGCAGCAGACCTAAGCTGTTATCCTTGGAATTTATTTTATCGGTTGTAAGTTTCAAATTTGCAAGGGTTTCATTTACGCTTTGAATCGTGGATTGGAGGTCTAAACTTTTTAAATCTTCGCTGAGTTCGGAGAAGTTATGAGCTACCGTTTTCAGGTCGGAGACAATCACGGGGACGTCTTTATTTAGCAATTGGTTGAGTTGGCGGCTGGAGGTTTCCAGATTGGCGGTCGTTTGTTCGATATGCTCTAACGATTGCGACAAGGCCGGATTATTCACCAGCATTTGCAGCCCGGTTAATATGGAATCTATCTTAGGAAGCAATCGTTCTAAGCCCGGCATGATATTGTTTTGTACCGAGCCCATCATGTCTTCACCCATTCGTCCTTCCAGCGTATCGCCCGAACTCATATATTCCTTTATATATTTGTTCAAATGGATATGCAGTTCGGCTCCTCCTAAAAAACTTCTGACAATTTCCACATAGCTCCCCTTATTGATTCTCATTTCATCCTCCAGACTTATTTCTACATGTATTTTGTCTGTGGTATCGTATTCATAACGGATACTTCTTACAAGTCCTACTTTGAAGCCGTCTACAAATACGGGGCTTGAAATCGTTACGTCTTTTACGTTATTGAATGAAACGAAATACTGGTTCGATGGTTTGAACAGATTAATTCCTTTCAGATAGTTAATGCCAACATACAACAACGTGAGACCAATAATGGTTATAATGCCGATTTTCGCTTCTTTGGTAAATTTTTTTTTCATTCTTCTGATAATTTAGTGCGTTCTTATTTAAATTTCTTTCCGTCTTTAAAGGTTACGATAAATGCATCTTTAAAGTCGATGAGTACTTTTTTGTGTATGCGCCTGATGGTTGCCCAATCGGTAGATTCGCCATACGTATATTTATAATATCCATTTTCTTCGTAGAAGCTCACATTTTTATATCCTTTCAACTGTTTAGAGTTGGCCGGTAGTTTGGTTCGAGACGCAAGAATCTGGATTTTATAGACCGTCTTTGCCTTGGATGTTGCGTTTGCGTTTGCCGGAGTGGCAGGCGCCGGAGTGGCGGTCCGGGGGGGCGCAACGGAGGTTGTATTCTTCCTTTTGTCGTAAGAATGTTTGTATACAACAAAAGCGTCGTAGATAGCTTTAGCCAGTTTGTTTTGCCCTTCGGCCGACTTTAGAAAGCGTTCTTCCGCCGGATTCGTAATAAAGCCCAGTTCTATCAATACGCTCGGCATACTGGTTTTACGGAGCACCAGCAAGCCCGCCTGCTTCACGCCTCGGTCTGTCCGTTTGGCTGTTTTAAAAGCCTTCTGTATTTCGGAGGCTAAGCTGATGCTTTGTTCCATGTGTTTATTTTGCATAAACTCAAAGATGATGTACGACTCGGTTGAATTAGGATCAAAGCCTTCGTATTTTTCCAAATAATTTTCTTCCAGAAGAATGGCTGAATTTTCCCGCATGGCCACATCCAGATTTTCTTCGCTACGCGCCAGTCCGATGGTAAAGGTTTCCGTACCGGAGATGGATTTTCCCTTTGCAATGGCGTTGGTATGGATGGAAATAAATAAGTCGGCTTTATTACGGTTGGCGATATTTGCCCGTTCGTTCAATTCTACAAAACGGTCGGTTTTGCGTGTATAAATAACCTTCACGTCGTGCAGTTTTTCCGATATCTGATTACCCAGTTTGAGGGCGACAGACAGGTTTATCACTTTTTCGTTGATTGTAGAGCCTCGCGCTCCGGGGTCTTTGCCTCCATGTCCGGCGTCTATTACGACGGTAAACATTTTATCCTCTGCTCGCAAACTAAGCACAAACAAAAGCAAAATTACTATGAGATGTATATGCAGTAAAGACGGTCTATTCACTTTGCCTATATTCGTAATTTCGAGGCAAATATAAGGTTTTTTACTGATTGAGAAAGAAAAAACCGGGCATTTCTGTAAATCAATGCCCGGTTTGGAAAGAATATATAGACTGTTGTTTTATTCGGAAACAACGTCAAAAGATATTTCTACCGAGATATCTTTGTGAAGTCTGACCTGCGCTTTATAGCTTCCCACCTCTTTTATAGGGTCTTTTATATAGATACTTTTACGTTCTATATCTATTCCGTTTTTAGAGAGAGCTTCGGCGAGTTGTATATTGGAAACGGATCCGAATATCGTACCCGAAGAACTTGTTTTGGCTCCAATGGTTAGAGTTACACCTTCTATTTTGGCGGCTAACGCTTGTGCGTTTTCCTTGATTTTCTCCAATTTATGGGCGCGCTGTTTTAGATTTTCCGCCAATACTTTTTTTGCTGATTCGGATGCTATTACGGCTTTTCCCTGCGGGATTAGGTAGTTGCGTCCAAAACCGTCTTTTACTGTTACGATATCGTCTTTGTAACCTAAGTTTGCGATATCTTCTTTCAAAATAATTTGCATATTCTGTCTCCTCTCTTCGTTATTATTTCATTAAATCGGTTACATAAGGAAGCAATGCCAGATGACGCGCCCGTTTGACGGCCTGGGCGATGCGGCGTTGAAACTTCAGGGATGTACCGGTAATCCGACGAGGTAGTATTTTACCTTGTTCATTCAGGAATTTCTTCAGAAATTCGGGGTCTTTGTAATCGATGTACTTGATTCCGTTCTTTTTAAAACGGCAATATTTCTTCTTTTTAACATCCACCGACGGAGGGGTTAAATATCTGATTTCAGATTGTGTTGCCATGTTCGTTCTCCTTTACTGTTGTTTCGCTTGAGGGTGATTTTAAATTTCTTCTTTTAGCAGCATATTCGGCGGCAAATTTATCCAGACGGAACGTCAGGAAGCGGAGTACCCGTTCATCGCGGCGGAAGTTTACTTCCAAGGTGGTAATGGTTTCGGGTTTGCCTTTAAATTCGATTAACTGGTAAAATCCGGTCGTTTTTTTGTCGATGGGATAGGCTAATTTGCGTAATCCCCAGTTCTCTTCATTCACAATTTCTGCTCCTTCTGTTTTCAGGAGAGTTGTGAATTTTTCTACCGCTTCCTTCATCTGTGCTTCAGACAAAACGGGAGTTAAAATGAAAACGGTTTCGTAATTGTTCATAAATCTCTGTTTCTCTGTTAATATTAATATGTTTATTTAATTTGAGGCGCAAAGATAAAACGATTGATGTAGATATACAAGTTTTTCTCCGAAAAACTACTGTGCTCTTCTCAACTTGTTTCTCCGGCCTCCGGATGGTATCTAAGGGCTTCTCCGTCCATTTGTTTTTCCTCCTGCAAAAATTTTGCAGGAAAGATTTCGGTTGTTTTTCCTCCTGCAAAAATTTTGCAGGAGGGATCTCGGTTGTTTTTGTCTCCTGCTAAAATTTTGCAGGAGGGATCTCAGTTGTTTTGCTTCCTGCTAAAATTTTGCAGGAAGGATCTCAGTTGTTTTGCTTCCTGCTAAAATTTTGCAGGAGGTCCCTCATTCTATCGTGCATCCCACGTATGTAGAGGGCAATAACAGAGAACTGTCGCCGTAACTGAGGAAGCGAAAATCGTGCTCCAGCGCATAGCGGTAGATGCGCTCCCAATCGCCCTGCACAAAAGCCGAAACAAGGAGCAAAAGGGTGCTGCGGGGTTGGTGGAAATTGGTTATCATCCCCTCAACAATCCGGAAGACGTACCCCGGCGCTATCAGAATTTGCGTGGCCGTAATCAGTTGCTCCAAGCCATGCCGGTCTAAATAATCCAGCACATGCTGTAAGGCCTCTGCCGTAGAGAGGCGGTTGTTGGCTTCGTGGTAGGGCATCCACTGGGAAACGACCAACTCTCCGGGACTGGCTTCGGGACGGTTGGACAGGATGACGCCCACGTAATAAAGACTTTCCAGCGTACGTACCGACGTGGTGCCTACGGCGATAACAGGTCCGGCAGCGGTTTTTTGTATCCGTTCGATGGTGGAACGACGCACAGCGATATACTCCGTGTGCATTTCGTGTTTTTCCAGCGTTGCCTCCCGAACAGGCCGGAAGGTTCCCGCCCCTACGTGTAGCGTTAGTTCTTCCCGACCAAATCCTTTGGCCTCCAACGCTTGCAGTACGGCGGGCGTAAAATGCAGTCCGGCCGTGGGGGAGGCCACGGAGCCTTTTACGCTGGAATAAATGGTTTGATAGGTTTCCAGGTCGGCCGCCTCCGTTTCCCGGTGCAAATAAGGGGGGATGGGTAGCCGGCCGGCCGCCTCCAGCAAGTGGGCAAAGGTAAAGGAGGGATTATCCCAGGCAAAGTCGATGCGTTGCTCCGTGCCGGCAGACGGAATCCTTTCGGCTTTCAATCGTACTTGCACGCCGTTTATATGGATTGTTTTGTGCAACGCTCCTTCTTTCCATTTTTTGAGATTCCCCACAAGGCAGGTCCAACGGCAATGCTCCGTTTGCCCGAAAGCAAGCGTATAATCTGCCGGCTCCCACGGCTCTAAGCAAAATATCTCTATCCTCGCGCCGCTCTCCTTACGGAAAAGCATCCGCGCCCGGATCACACGGGTGTTGTTGAATACCAGCAAAGAGCCTTGCGGCAGATAATCGGCCACGCGTTTAAAGCTACTTTCCGAAATTTGGCCTGCGCGATAGAGCAGCAACCGGGATTCGTCTCTGGGAGAAAGGGGATATTGGGCGATTCGTTCGTCGGGCAATGCATAATTGTACGTTTCGATACGTATCTGTTGGGTTTTTGTTGTCATCTCTTTATATTCTGCACAAAAATAATGAACTTTGCCCGGACAACAATCCTCAATAAAAGTATATGAATATAAAAATAGGAGATAAAGTTAGATTTCTCAACAGCGTAGGTGGCGGCATTGTCCGTCGTTTTCAGGGGAAAGACCAGGTGTGGGTAGAAGGAGAAGATGGTTTTGAAGTACCCGTGCTGGCGCGCGAATTGGTGGTGGTAGAAAGTTTGGACAAGCAAACCTACACCCGTACAAAACCTCAGGCGACACAGGCCGTAGAGACCCCGCGCCCCGCGCCCGAACCGGAAGAAAAACCGGCTAAAGAAACGCCCGAAGGCGAACGCCTTCATGTTTTTCTGGCCTACCTTCCGCTCGACCCCAAAGCCATGACCCAAAGCGAATACGAGGCTTATTTTATCAACGACAGTAATTATTATCTGTTCTTCAACTATATGTACCGGCAAAATAATAGCTGGATAAGCGCCGGCAACGGCTCGATAGAACCTCACACAAAGCTATTTCTCGAAGAATTCGGCAAGGACAAACTAAACGACCGGGAGAGGATATGCGTGCAACTCATCGCCTTCAAGAAAGACAAACCTTATTTGCTCAAAAACGCCCTCTCGGTAGAACTGCGGATAGATACGGTAAAGTTCTACAAGATTCATTGCTTCGCCGAAAATGATTTCTTTGAAGAAGACGCCTTGATTTTCCCCGTAATACAGGCCGATGCGCCCTACCGCGAGCTGCTCGTATCGGGTACAGACATGATCCGGTCTATGCCCCGAAAACCTTTCCGGGAAATTATCGAAATAGATTTGCACATCGAACAGTTGCTGGACGATACAACCGGATTAGCGCCGGCCGATATCCTGCGATACCAGTTGGACAAATTTCACGAAACGCTTGCCTCCTGCGCCAATCGGAAAGGGCAGAAAATCG
>JAISZY010000199.1 GCA_031284375.1 Tannerellaceae bacterium
ATCCGGTAGAGATAAGCGTGCGTCTTGTCCGGTCATAATTGTAACGGACGTATAAAACGGTTGTACCCTCTTGGGTAACATACCCCGGTTTGATGTATGGAAAGTAATTTGCCATAATAATTGCTGTATTGCATTTGTGTTGCAAATGTACGAAAAGTATTGGAAAATACAAAATATTTCAGGAAACTATATTTTATAAATTGCTATAATTCAGTAATTATAGAAAATTATTGGAAAATGAGAGAAAATAATAAAAGTCCCGTCCATACCGCTAAGTCGCTGCCAATCAAGCGACAAACGAAGCGAAAAGCCTGTAAAAGTAGCATTTTACAGGCTTTTTCCTTATTTACCTGTACCATATCTAAGACAGGAGAAAGCCAGATTCGGACAGCGTTCCGTTACCAAACTATGCACCGAAATCGCAAGAACGGACAAAATAACGCAACTTCCTGATTCAACGGTGATAACTTCACCATTCCGCATCCCGCCACAAGCAGTAAAATAGCAGAATATTGTGTATTTCGGAAGACTTTCCGTTACGAATGCGTTACCTGTTTTTTGTGACAGGTTTATCGGTTATCCGTGAAAAAAGAAAGATTCCGGCGGTTTTTAAAGTGACGGTATTGTTATGCAAGTTTTATACCTGAAATCCGTTTCTTATTCACTGAATAACAATATTTTGCATAACGTTGATTAGCTCCATAACAGTTAATTTTGTAACCTGTAAAAAGAGTTAATCATGACGGAAGTAAAAGTAAATTTCTACCTCAAACGCAATGAGGTGAAAGCGGATGGAACGGTACCCGTACTGGGACGTATCCGCATCGGGAAATCAATGGTGCAGTTCAGCGCCAAAACAAGTGTCCCGGTATCCCTTTGGGATACCCAATCCGGCAGGGCTACCGGAAAAAGCAAGACCGCGACCACGGTCAATGCCGCACTGGACAAGATTCGCGTAGCTATTCATTCCTCCTATCGAGATTTGCTGGCGAAAAAAGAAAACGTATCCGCCGAAGAGGTAAAAAATGCGTTTCAAGGCATCGCCTCCGAACAGGACACCCTTGTCAAATACTACGAGGCGTACAACGAAAATTTTCTGAACAGTGTCGGCGTGAACCGGACGATGGAAACCTATAAACGTTACGGCATCTCCCTCGCCCATCTGAAACGGTTCATGCGGAAGAAATACAACGTCGGCGACATGTCTTTCCGGGCATTGACCCCGTCATTCATTGCCGATTACGACTATTACCTGCGTGTGGAACTCCGCTTCGCGCCTCAAACCATCGTGAATACTATCGGCCAGCTACGTCGTATTGTAAAAATGGCCATCAACAACGGGCTTATCCGCAACGACCCGTTTATAGATTACGAGTATATCACATCGCCCATTGTCCCCAAATCACTGACGGCGGAAGAACTGGACAAGTTGATAAATGCAACGCTTTCCCGCCCGAACCTGAATTTCATTCGTGACATGTTTTTGTTTTCATCGTTCACCGGCATCGCGTTCACCGATATGCGTAACCTGACCGGACAAAATCTATCCGTCGCCGAAGACGGTGTCCGGTGGGTACATCTCAAACGAAAGAAGACTGGCGCACCGTGCCATATCCCTTTGCTGGAAATCCCCCTGCAACTGATTGAAAAATATAAAGGGATAGCAAAAGAGGGTAAACTATTCCCGATGATTAGTTGCAGCAAAACCAATATCTATCTTAAGCGGATAGCTGCGGAAATTGCTCTGGATAAGCGAGTTACATTTCACATGGCACGCCACTGCTATGCCAGCGTGGTTACGCTCTCGCAGGGCGTACCGCTGGAAACGGTGGGCGAACTGCTCGGACACACGGACTGGCGGGCTACCCGTATCTATGCACAGGTAAACAACGAGAAAATCGACGAAGACATGCGCATTTTGAATAAACGATTGTCCGGTAAATTTCATTTGGCGGACAATAATGTAGCGGATGCAGTTCTGCAATAATGAAAGGAGGATAAAGATGAATACGAAAAATACAACCAAGAATAAAAGTAATCATACAATTATCGCTTACAGTACCTTCGCCGTTTTGTTTTATATCAATCGCCAAAAGATAAAGAAAAACGGCAGGTGTCCGCTGATGGGTCGGATATCCGTCAATGCCGAAATCGCTCAATTTTCAGCGGGAATAGATATAGACCCGGCACTGTGGGATGCGAAAGCTTACCGCATGAAGGGCAAAAGCCGTCCCGCCGCCGAAGCGAACCGGTACATTGAAGAGTTGACGGAAAGGATTAACCGGTATTACAAGCAAATACTGGACGAACAGGGCTATATTACAGCTGAACTCGTTAAGAATGCAGTGAGCGGTATCGGAAGGAAGAAAGAGAATCTGCTGGAACTCTTTCGGGAACACAATGAGGAGTATGCGAAACAAGTTGGCGTTACCCGCTCTTGGGAGACCCTCGGAAATTACACCTCCGTCTACAAACAAACAGAACGTTTCCTGCATATTCATTATGGCGTAGAGGATATGCCACTAAGGCAACTCGAACTATCCTTTATCGAAAGATTCGATTCTTTCCTGCGCATCGAGCAGGGATTTACCGCTCATACCGTATCCGCCTATACAATCATACTTCGGAAAATGGTTCGGCGGGCAATTAGCCAAGGAGTATTAAACAAAAATCCTTTTGCCGCCTATATTCCCGAGCAGCCTCCCCGCAAACGCAGGCACATGACACAGGAAGAATTGGAAAAATTCATGACCGTTCCGGTAGCATCCAAACGTTTGTGCCACTCGCGGGACATGTTTGTCTTTGCAACATTCACTGGTTTGTCATACGCGGATATGTGCAACTTATCGGAAGAGAATATCCATAAGGGCGACAATGGTAGCCTGTGGATTCGTATCAACCGCAGGAAAACCGGTGTCCGGTGCGATATACCTTTGTTGGATATTCCCCGGCAAATCATGGACAAATACGCACCGGAACGTAAGGGAGGCAAGCTGTTCAACATGATAACTCTTCCCCGCCTAGCAGTCAATTTGAACAAGGTCGCCAAATTATGCGGACTGGAAAAGCGCGTCACGTACCATCAAAGCCGTCATAATTTTGCGACCCTTGTCACGCTCTCCAAGGGAGTGCCGCTGGAAACTGTCAGCCAGATGATGGGGCATAAGTGTTTTCGAACCACTCAAATTTATGCTAAACTAACGCGACAAAAGGTTAACGAAGACATGAAGAAATTGAGTGAGCGTATCGGTGGAAAATACAAATTACCAGTACAGAGTAACAATAAAAACGAATAAATATATGGAAAATAGAATAATCAGAATAGAAAACGGAGTAGTATCCGTTCCCGATAGAGTTGAAATGAGCATTGCCGAGATTGCCGATATGTTTGGTATTTACTATCGGACGGCAAAGCAACACATCCGCTCCATTGAAAAGTCGGGTGTTGTCGATGGCGACTACACTACATCCTGCTCGGTCGAAGGGCTGACAATCCACCCCGATTATTACGAGTTAGAGATGATTATTGCCGTTGCTTTTCGGGTGCAATCGGCAAAGGCGGAGATATTTCGGAGGCATATAATGAGAAAGGTCGTCAGGCATGATGTCGTGGCAACGCTCATACTTCCGTTGCAAAACTCGATGTTTAACTAAAGAATACCAATATTTTCAACTAAATTTGTAGAACAATTCTAAACCTATCGAATTCGATAGGTTTAGAAAAATATCAAAAGCTATGGCAAAAAAAGATTTAGATGTGCAGGGAACTAAAGTTAGAATACTGCATATCAATAATACAGATTACATATCTATCACCGATATTGCAAAAATACGCAATCCGATAGAACCAAAGGATGTTGTTAAAAACTGGATGCGAAGTAAAAATACGCTGATGTTCTTGGGTTTATGGGAGAAATTGAACAATCCTAATTTTAAGGGGGTCGAATTCGACCCCCTTATGTACGAAGCTGGGACAAATGCTTTTACAATGAGCCCCACCCGATGGATTGACTTAACCAATGCAATCGGAATCATCACAAAGAATGGTGCCAATGGCGGAACTTATGCCCATAGGGATATAGCCTTTGAATTTGCCTCATGGGTTAATACTGAATTCAAGTTATATCTGATAACCGAGTTCCAACGCCTCAAAGAGCAGGAACAGCAACAACTTGGTTGGTCAGCGAAACGGGAGCTATCGAAAATCAACTATCATATCCATACCGATGCTGTAAAACACAACCTGATTCCTGCGGAGCTTACCCCGCAACAGATTTCGATAGTGTATGCCAACGAAGCGGATGTGTTGAATATGGCTCTTTTCGGAATAACAGCCAAACAGTGGCGCGATGCCAACCCCGATTTGAAAGGTAATATCCGCGATTATGCTACCATCAACGAGTTGATTTGCCTGTCGAATATGGAAAATATCAACGCTGTTTTTATAAACGAACAGATGCCACAGTCAGAGCGGTTACAAAAGCTTAACCAAATAGCTATCCAGCAAATGCGGGTGTTACAGGAGGTTGGAAACCGTAAATTATTGAAATAGAACAAATGGCATATTACATATAATGACGGCAGGCGTTTGATTTTAATAGCCTGCCGTTTTTTAATGCTCAAATATTATTTCCCGTCCAACTCCGGTTATCTCCCGCTCATGGCTTCCCAGCCGTTTGAGGGGCAGAAGCCGTACGAGGATAACCGGTTGTCCGAGAATAATTTTTTCGATAACCGGCTTGTCCGGCCATGCCATTACTTGAATTTTCCCTTGTAACCGTCTTCCAGCAGCTTTTCGATATCCGATGAACGGTACAGGATTTTGCCGCCCAGCTGGATATACGGGATACGCCCCTCGTTGCGGTAGTCTTGGAGGCTTCTCCGGCTGATTTTTAACTTTTCTGACAATTCCTTGTCGGTATAAAAACTCTCCCCGTTCAGTGTCGGCCTGCGGGAAGTGAACAGGCGTTCCATTATCAATGCAAGCCTGTCCAATGAAAGGAAAAATGATTTTACTCCTTCGTTATTCTCACGTGTTACTAACTCATTACTCATACGCTTATTATTTTTAGATTTAACATTTAATTCTTCATATAGCCGCCCCAGCCTGAAATGTACAGGGTGTAAGGCGGTTCTTCGGATGACAGGCGACAACGCTTCATTCCCATACGGACATAGCACCCGCTTTCGTCCGAATTTATATCATGCAGGGAAAAGTTGCCGCGACCATAGTCTTTATCATAGCTGTAGGCCAACAGGTAATAATTGCCGTCATACCCCTGAAAGATATACACATCCGGGTTACCGTTGATACTTTCCCAACCGCCTTGCCATGAGGCAAGCGTATTCCGGCACGATTGATATTCTTCTTCCGGCATCATAGCTGCTTCCCTTTATAGTTGGCCTGTTTCCGTTTATCTTCCACCAGCGGAACAATCTTTTCCACATCTACCGGCCTATAATAGGTTTTGTGGTTAATCTGCGAGTACGCCAGCGTTCCGTTATCCCGAAGGGTCTGTAAAGTTCTCGGAGATATTTTCAACAGCAGGCATACGTCCTGATTATCCAACCACTCGCTCATGTTCCTGTCGCCATAGAGGCGGCAGAGTTGTTCCATCCGTACGGCAAAGCCTTCAAATTTTGAAAGCATTTCCTCGAATGTTTTTGCTTCGACATTTACTATTTCCATATCGCTATATTTTAAAATTATTTCTTTCCGGCTTCAAGTTGCGGTGCCTGTTACCACACGAAAAAGAATTTAATCCTTATGCAGTTGCCTGCATCATTTTTCTAATCTGCGGACTTCCTCTCCGGCGCAGTTTTCATCTTTGTGCTGCAAAGTAAAACAGAAAAAACAGCCCTTTAAAGGCTTACAACCCATGTGGATGCATTAGGCAGCGAGTGGCCGGGGTATGAGACACACTTTTTTCATTTCAGGGAATATTTAACCTGAAAAATGCCAATTTCGATGTCCCGCCGGTCTTTTCAAATTTTATAAATACATAAACCGGAAATAGAAAGAACAGGTATTGCCGGTACAATCCGGCAAGCAAAACAGTGAAGTTTGCACAGCCTGTACGGTATGTGCTGTAGCATAATATTGCAAAGCATTTCAATGGAATCCAATCCGTTTATCTTGCTGACTAATAGTTGTTTCTTTGCTGCCGACAATCGGTTATCCGTGTATGCGGTAGCCATAATATTCATTTTTAAAACTAAATATGGTATGAACAGTAAACAAGCTAACAGTGAAAGGGAGCGGGTTCTCAAAGATTATCTTCCGGCTTCGCCAAGAGCAAAAACGGCATCGTCCGAACCCACCGCCAAAGTCGATAATGTGCAAACGGAAGAAAGCACAAAAAGTATAATCGGTAATGGCACAGGCGACAGTGTCTATACAAAGGATACTGTGGATGCTACGAAAACAAAAGAGACGGAGGCAACTATGTTGACAGCACCCAGACGTATCAGTGGTAAACAACGTAAAGAATCGCTGGAAGAATACCGGGAGACTTTCCTACAGGTTCCGAAGCTGGAAGACCGCAAGCCGGTATTCGTCAGTTGCGAAGTACGGGACAGGCTGGACGAAATTGCACGCAGATTAGGTGGACGGAAGATGAGCGTGTCGGGATTGATTGAGAACCTCGTAAGGCATCATTTGGAAATCTACAATGAAGATTTTGAGGTGTGGAAGAAACTGTAAAGTTTACTGGGATAAGTCAGTTAGTCGGTAGACTTATCTTTCCAATGCAGCAGGTCTGCTGGTTTTAGCGGAGCGAGGTTATGTTTTCATTGCATGAAAACCCTCGCTTTGGCTGACTACCAAAGGGAAAATTGCTCCCGCTGGTCGGCAATTTTTGAAAATAACGATTTTAAGTTAATCGAATTTGGATTCTGACAATCAAGATAAAAAGAAAGGGGGACGCCCGAAGAAGAGTTCCACCACCCGGAAAGACAGAACCATTGCGGTCTGTTTTTCCGAGCCGGAACTCTATGCCATCCGGCACCGGGCAGCGGAAGCCAAACTTCCTCTTAGTGTCTATTGTCATGATGCCATCCTGAACGGAGTCGTCAAAGAACCGCTAAAAAAAGAAGAGCTTGAGGTATTGAGAAGTCTTTCCAATGAAGGCAACAACCTGAATCAACTGGTAAAAACCGCCAAGTTTTTAAGCTTGAAACGGCTCGAAAATCAGGCTCAATCCGTATTGGAAAGTATCCAAAATATCATAATCAAGCTGTCGGATGATTGGAAAAATAGTAAAAGGAAGAAGTTTTAAGGGTTGCGTTTCGTATGTTCTGGGAGACAAGGACGCAAATATTTTGTGTTCGGAAGGAGTATTGGAAACAGATACAGCATCCATTATCAACAGCTTTTATATGCAGAGTTTGATGAATCCCAATCTATCAAAGTGTGTTGGTCATATTCCGTTGGCATTTTCGCCGGAAGATAGCCCAAGAATGACCAATCAATTTATGGAACGGCTGGCCAAAGAATATATGCAGGCGATGAAGATTGAAAACACGCAATACATTATCGTCCGCCACAATAATACATCGCATCCGCATTGCCATATCGTATTCAACAGGGTGGATAATGACGGTAAAACGATTTCCGACAAGAATGACCGCTACCAGAACGAAAAGGTTTGTAAGCAGCTCAAGGATAAATACAACCTGACTTACGGAACAAGCAAGGAAAATGTCAATGTCCAAAAACTGAAAGGGGCGGAGAAAACCAGGCATGAAATCTATCATGCAATTAAAAACGTACTCCCCAATGTGAAGGACTGGAAACAATTTGAACACGCCTTAAAGCAACAGGGAATATCCATAGAGTATAAGCACAAAGGGCAAACCGGCGAGGTACAGGGCATTTCATTCAAGAAAGGCGACCATTGTTTTAAGGGGTCGGATATAGACCGGAAATTCAGCTATTCCAAGCTGGATGCGGTATTGAACGATAATATTCAGAATCAAGGGCAGCAACAGCAGTCGATACCGGTTCCGGAAGAAACTGGAAATAATCTATTGGAAAATGCAGTATCGGGAGCAGCCGATATAGCTTCCGGCATCGGTGGATTATTCGACATCCGGCCGTCAAACAGCGATGCAGAAGACCTGCGCCAACAGGGATTAAAGAAGAAAAAGAAGCCGAAAAAACGCAAGGGATTTGGCTTCCAAAACTGATAATTAACAATTTAAATTCATAATAATTATGGCACAATCGGTATCAAACGACGCTTTATGGGTAAAGTTGTCGGAAATGGATAAGAAATTGGATACGCTATCCGAAGTACAAAAGTCGCCGGTTCTAATCCAAGAACCGGCAGGGAATAAATCGGATTTTTCGGTAGTAAAAGAGGAAATAATTACCAAAATTAATGCTGAAACCGTCCGGCTCGGTCAGTCGAGCGATTCGCATTTCGAGGCGAACACGAAAAATATAGAAACGATAACTGAGACCATTCAAAAGGTATGGAATATCGTAAGCCGAATACGAAAGCAGCAACGGGAGGCTGTCGAATCGCAGGGAAAAGAGAAGGAATCCTGTTTCAATTTCTGGTTTTTCAAGGTCAGGAAAACGTCTTTGATGATAGCGATTCTTGGCATACTGATATTTGTCCTTACACTATTCAGTATGAAGCAGCAGAATGATTATTCGTTGTTGATGGAGGAATACTATAGGCAGGGGATGGAAATGAAGGAGATGAAAGCGGAAAATGTGCAAATAAAAACATACACAGACAAAAGGCAAAAATGAAATAGGAAGTTTCTCATAATTATCCAGCTAAATTTCCTATATTTGCCTTCGATAACGAAATCGAAAGAATATGAACCGCATAAAAGAAGTTTTGCAGGAAAAAGGGATTAAGCAGACATGGCTTGC
>JAISZY010000201.1 GCA_031284375.1 Tannerellaceae bacterium
GGGATTTCCATTCCCGAATTGATGATGCCATCTTCATAAATTTTTAGGATTTCCTGCTGCGTGGGCGAATAGGGGCGAACATTTTCCATATCGGCATCATTTTGCAACTCTGCAAGCAATGCCTTTATGCGAAGACTTGTATTTTCGTTTTCCAACACTTGATTGGTTATTTTTCTTCTGTCTTCCGCATTGTTTTTCATTTCACGCCCCAATTCAACATGAATTTCACTAAAAAAATCTTTCTCACCATTTCCGTACTGCCGCCAAATATCTCTAACCACACGAAGCGTTTCCAAAACTACCTGTTCGACAATCGGATTACGCAATGAATGTTGCTTGAAATCTTCCAAATATTTTTCCAAATCGGCAACCGAATTCCATTTGTCGGTTGTGCCGGCTTCGGAATGACGATCATATACAATATACTGAGCAAGCCACAATTGTAAGCCTTGAAAATCATTCTCGCCTGTCAAATGAATGGCCTTTTCGCGAACACGGTTTTTGATTTTTTCATCATATTCACTGCTAAGGATTTTGGAAATCCTGTCTTTCGTTTTTGTATCTATGGCATCCCAATTCCAGTATTTCCCCAAACGCATCAAAGGCAACAACTTTTTAATCGCTTTTTCCGAAAAAGAGCTGTATTCGCTTTTGAACGGTGGAAATTTTCTGAAATTCTCCACAAAAGACTTTTCGTCTAATTTGTATTTCCCGGCAAAAGATTTTAATGCCTTTTCAAACTCAACTTTATCGGTTACGGAATAGATAATATGCCACAAATTTTGTTCTACTTCGGGCGTCAGGAAACCGGCGGGAAGATTTTCTACCTTTTCCAGTCTTCGTCTGATTTCATAACCAGTTTCATTACAGGGATAATTTTTCGATTTTTCATCCTCTTTGTCCTTCGAATCATCAAACACGTAATTCCAACGGTATTTCGCAACTTCATTATTTAAAGCTTTCCCTTTCAAGCCTTGCAAAATAAAAAAATACTGAAGAATATCCTTGTGATTGACTTCTTTCTTTTGCATCAAAAACCCGAATAATTTTTCCCAATCTTCCCTGCTGTTCAGAAATTGAGCAGTAATGTCCGTATCATCGTCTTTCTTATAAATTTTCAGGTTGAATAACCATTGCCACACACGAAATTCCTGATACAGCGGATTCGACTTCGGCGTGACTTTCAAATATTCCATTATGTCATTGCCTTCCTTGTCTTTATATTTTCTAAATTCCAACGGACAATTTCCAATAGTTGATTTTTGGCTTCGTAACGGGCGTTGATAGAAAATAATATCTTCTACGAACAAATGAACAAAATCCCTTTTGCTCAAAACAAGTTGATGCGCTTCATTATTTTTATACAATTCGCGAACACAATCGTTGTATAAATCTTCGCTGAACAAATCCGGCTGCAATTCTACCTGCTTTTCAAGAATCTTTTTCAATTCATCCTTATAAAATTTGCGTTCAATCGTGCGTACGAACTTTCCGCGTATTTTCCGACTTGGGTTCTGCAACAAGGCCCCATAAATATATGTTCCGACAGTTTGATTGGATTGTTCAATATCCGCCTCGGTTTTCTTTTTCAACAGAGTCCAGTCACCTTCGCCGGGAGCGCGAAATGAACGCCTTTCATTACTTTCCTTATCGGTTTTTACTGTGCCATCATCGTTCAAATCGGTAGTAACGATGAAATCCCGAACTTTATCTTTCCAGTCATCCAAAGGAATCTTGCTGGAACGACGATAAATCCATCCGTTTTCCAAATGCAATGAATACCAGATTTCTCCTCTGCCGTTGGGTTTTTCGTCTGCAACAACATCAACAATTTTCAATGAATGATATTCAACCAATTTGTCAGAATTTTCTTCTTCCTCTCCACGCAACTGATAATACCCGCGTTTTTGATTAAAATTTAAAAGAATCCATGCCAATTCTTCTTTTGCTATTTTTTGTTGTAAGGCTTTTTTGCGCAAGTAGTAGATTGTCCAGTCGTAGGGGACTTTTTTATTATCAATCAACAGTTGCGGTTGGTTTTCGGCAAAATCGGCCAACATTTCGTTGAAAGATTCCTGAAACAAAAATTCTAATTCGTCGTCCGCTGTCTTTCTCCAAGGTAACTTTGGCTCGGTATCCTGCACAAATTTGCCCAAGCGTTTTTCAAAATCAATGTATTGTTCATAGTGTTTAGGGAGGAATCCCAACACGTGCAGCACTCGATGCAGCCGTTCGCGCCGGAGCAAATGCCGTTCGCGCAACCTTCTCGTTCCGCGGAAGCCAGTTCTTTCGGCCGTCTGGGAAATCGAATTTCCTGCGTCGAAATTTCCCAAAATATCTTGACTCATAGGAATGATGCGACTTCCCGCAGCATCTATCCGCATCACTTGATCTTCTTTGTCCTTGTCAACCAACGCCCATCCGATGCTGTTCGTCCCCAAATCCAATCCTAATATTCTTTTCATTTCCTATTTATGATTTCTTTTTTGGCAAAGTTACTTTTTTTTTGCTTTTTTTGAAAAAACATCTATCTTTGCTGCACAAATTTTGACTGCAATTCACAATAAGGATTATTCCGTTGTGAAAATTATTAAAGGCGGGAATAACAATCTCGCCTTTAATGATGGGTTAGCAACTCATATCACGCAGAAAGAAAAAAACATTAACTTTAGTGGGATGAAAAAAGAAATGGATTTATACAGCATTATCTGCTGAGCCGTTTCGGACAGGTTAGTGCGACCGGCTTGTCAAATTTGTTAGACGGCGCCTTGTCGCACGACAAAATAAGCCGCTTGTTTTCGGGAAACGAATTTAGTCCGATGGATTTATAGTCCTTCGTACGAAAATACGAAACGGAAGAGGCTTGCCTGACTTTCGATGACATGACAATCGGCAAACCCTGCATGAATGAAAACAACCCTTATCGGTTAATTCTTTTTTTTGAGGTGCTATTGTCCAAAACCACTACAATCCGTGTTTTTGTTTCCTTTATGATGCCGTCTCAAAAGTTCATTCACCGGAGAAAAGCGGAGTTTGGGTTTCGGTGAGTTCACTTATCTCCTACTCCGACAATGGTTTGATAATTAGCGAACTGTCTTTTATGTTAATAAATGTTTGAATTCGCGTATTAAAGTAAAATACCGTCAAAGTATATACATAATGATAGTATAAATAAGATTCACATATCATTTCGTAAATGCAATTTACCGTTAATTTTTCCACATTTACTATTTTATTAAAATGATTCTACACCTTTTGGTAATTTGATGCAGATGTTTCCGGAAAAACATTGCCATGTCTTCCGGGAGTCATTACCATGTCTTCGGAGAGTCATTGTAATGATTCCCGGAAGACATGGTAATGATTCTCCGAAGACATGGTAATGAAAATTTGAGAACATGGTGAGTTATGAAAATTTCACCTATATGCAACGTTTTTTATGAAGCCAAATGGGTCATTGAGTGCATTTAGGGGAAATATCATATTGCGTCAGTTATACATAAATGTATACCTTGTTGTTGTTTCTTCCGATATCTATATATCTTAAGGATGGTTATATTCCACTATATACAGCATTTTGTGTTTTTTAAACCCTAAAATCCAGGCGTTTTTGAAGATTTCCGGAGGGTTGGAGCGGCAAAAAACGATTTTTTCCGTTACCAAATCTGACAAATTGATAGTTTTGACCAAATGTAGAAAGAGAGAGGACAGGGCGCATTTCAAATTGTAGCAAAACCGACTTATTGTAGTCGTCATCTTTGCAAAGGCGAAGTCCGGAGCGCTCCGGATTCCTCCACGCACTATGGATTGCTTCATTTTGTTCGTAAATGACGAAACGTGTTATTGTCCGGATGGAAAACCTTTATTCTGATAATTGATAAATCAAACCTGCCTCGAAAGAATCCGGACAAAACTTTTGCCTTTCTCTTAATGGTTGATCTATGTTAAAATCATTGGACTGATTATATCGAACTCAGGTTAAAACGACTCGGAGTGGAATTGCTTAATGGGGCGACAATTTGAAATTCACCCATTAAGAAAGAGGAATTTGCGATAATCCGGCTTTTTCACTAATATTGTTGTGTTTTCCGATAGAGTAATATAGAATGAAAGATGACCGCAAAACCATAAATTTGTTCAATGACAAAGAACAGCAAAGACTTGTCATACAGCTTAAAAAAGGCTCTTATGAAGCATTTGACGTTTTATACAAAACTTATTTTGATTTATTGTACGGGTATGTGTTTCGTTTAACTCGCTCCCATAGTTCGACTCGGGAAACCGTACAAAATACATTTGTGAAGATCTGGCAAAACCGTGAATTACTGGATGCTAATCAATCCTTCAAAGCTTATCTTTTTAAAATAGCCCAAAACGATATTATAGATGGCTTACGCAACCTTGTTAACAATCCTGTATTTGAAGATTATATTTCGTATTGCGAGCAGGAGAAAATGATAATCCATGCGGAGCAGGAATTTGATATCGAGATGTTTCACTTTTTATTAAACAAGGCTAAAAGAAAATTGTCTCCACGCCAGGCAGAAGTGTTTGAATTGATAAAAGAAGAAGGGTTTACTTCCAGAGAAGCAGCTCAAAAATTATCTTTGCCGGAGCAGGTTATATACAACTACCTTTCCCAAGCTCTTTCCATATTAAGGAAGGAGTTGAAGCAGATAGCTCCCCTTTTTACTTTTTTTCTTATATGTTTTTAAGCACATAAGTCCTACCGTTAGATATTCTTCTTTTGTGCGTATATACTAATACAATGTAATAATGCAAATCGAAATATGACAAGAATAGAATTTAAAAAGCTCCTGCAAAAACAAATAGACGGTCAGCTTGATACGACGGATCTTCCTGCATTCCAAACGATTCTTCAAAAAGAAAACGAAGAAGAGTTGGAATCTACTGTCGAACAATTATGGAAAGAATATCAGGCAGACGGGAAACGCCATTCTTCTTTCAATACTATCCGAAACCAGCTATGCCATGTGATATATAAAGAAAAAAGAAGAATATTTTATCGAAATACGATTCGGTATGCGGCTGTTATCCTCTTACCACTCCTTATGATGTTCAGTGTTTATCATTTCACACGAACAAATACGATCAAAGAATTTACGTTGTACGAATATATTATAGAAACGGCATCCGGTGAACGTTCGCGTGTGATTTTACCCGATGGTACAAAAGTATTGATCAGCTATAATTCCCGCTTAAGTTATCCGGCCTCATTCGGTAAACAGACGAGGGAAATTCGCTTAACAGGGGAAGCCTTTTTTGAAGTATCCCCAAACAGAGAATTGCCTTTTATTGTTCAGTCGGACGAGGCGAAAATAAAGGTTTTGGGGACGATGTTTAATGTCTATGCCTACCTTGACGAACCATTTTTTGAAGTTTCCCTGCAAACAGGAAGTTTGGAGGTTACCGGCAACAGATTTCCGGAAACTTCCATACTCCTGAAAAACAATGAGAAAGCAAAGATGAATTATAAAGATGGTATATTAATGAAAAAACAAACCGACCTGCGTATGGAAACCGCTTGGATGCGTGGAGACTTATATTTTCGTTCAGAGTCCCTTCTTCAAATATTTCATAAAATGGAACGATTTTATGGAGTAAATATTCGCTATACAGGAGAGTTGCCTTCAGAAACTTTTACGGGAGGATATCGTGAAACAGATATTGTAAAAGTCCTAAGCAACCTGCAGGAACACTATACATTTAGTTATGAGAAAAACGGCAATAAGCTGTATATTAAATTTTAATTTCACAAAGTAACATCAGAAAAACATCATTATGGACAGTTCTTAAAAAAACAGGCCGGAGAATTAGAGTGACTCTCCGGGCCTGACAGAAATCAACAGTTTTAACAAAAGCATCTTATTAAGGGTAAGATGCAAGTCAAAAACCATTTCAAACATTTTTATTTTATGAAAATACAAACAATTTCAAGCCGTAAATGTAGGAATTTACGGCCAATAGTAATCATTTTGTTCGCCTTTTTTCTACACATACCCCTGTTATGGTCTCAGACAGACAACCTTTCTTTTTCCATTCGTAATGCAAACCTGCGGGAAGTACTGGATCTAATCGAATCGAAAAGTCAGGTAATGTTTTCTTACAAGGATGTTACGTTAGATAATCGTAAAGACATCACATTAACCGTTAGTAATGAACGTGTCGAATCCGTATTAGATAAAGTACTATCTTCCAAAGGCCTGTCCTATATAAAAACAGGTAATACTTTCGCTATTAAACCAAAGGTTGTAGTCCTGGCAACTATTAACAAACCGGAAAAGAGAATAACCGGAAAAGTTACCGACGACCAGAGTGAACCCATTATCGGAGCCAATGTAGTAGAAAAAGGAACAACCAACGGCACCATTACGGATATGGATGGGAAATTCTCGCTGAATGTGGCCGACAATGCTGTTTTGCAAATTACCTTTATCGGGTATGTATCGCAGGAAATCGGAGTATCAACCGAGTCCGGGAATGTCCCGTTAACGATCAGATTGTTGGAAAACACGCAAGTCATGGAAGAAATAGTGGTAGTGGGATATGGAACACAACGAAAAGCAGACCTTACGGGAGCCGTTGCCAATGTATCGACGAGCAATTTGAATGTGGAAAGTAACAGTTCCATCATGAATCTTCTGCAAGGAAAGATGGCCGGTATCCAGATTGTTTCGAGCGGAGGTGAACCCGGAGCCGGAAGCCGTATTATGATTCGCGGTATAGGCACCTTCAACAATGCCGACCCGCTGTATGTAGTGGACGGCATGTATATGGACAATATCGACCATTTGAATCCAAGGGATATAGAACGCATTGATGTATTGAAGGATGCGTCTTCCGCAGCTATTTACGGTTCCCGAGCTGCCAATGGCGTGGTGCTGGTCACGACGAAAAGCGGAGGCAATACGAATGGAGTCGTTCAAATAGATGTCTCGGCCAATCTTGGTATAATTACGCCCATGAAGTATGTAGGAATATTGAATGCCGATCAATGGGCGGATGTTTCTACACGTGCACGTCAAGCGGCAGGCCTCATACCCTACGAAATGGCCGTTGACATACAGGGCCGAACCGACTGGCAGGACGAAATATTGAATCCGGCATTGATGCAGAACTACAATACGACCCTGAAAGGCGGACGGGACAATTATACGTATTACACTACGTTGGGCTATCTGAATCAGGAAGGAACCTATCTCGACACCTATTATGAACGGTTTAACGCTCAGTATAAATCACAATACAAAAATAACCGTTTTACGTTCGGCAACAACATCTTCCTTGCAATGGAAAACAGAAAATTCCCCAATAATGCAAATGGCCGTGGAGGTAGCGCCGTTGCGTTGGCTCTATTGTCTATTCCCACTCTTCCAATCTACAATCCGAGCAATAAAGGCGGTTATGCAGGGCCTATCGGCGATGTGGCAAATCTCGCCAATCCGGTGGGTGCACAAAAACTACAAAAACGATTAGGTGATAATTATATGGCAAACGTTAATTTATATGCCATGCTCGACCTGCCTTTCAGTTTGCAGTATAAATTGAATGTAAATGGCAATTTCAGATTGAGCCATTCATTGATGAATCGTCCTACCTTCGATATGGGACAAGCTTCCGAACCGCAATCTGTACATTCGGAGTCAAATTCGATCTATCGTTCGTATTTGGTAGAGAATCTGCTGACGTTAGACCGGACATTCGGATTGCATAAAGTGAATGCATTGGCCGGATATACGTTTCAATACAATTCTACCCGCGGCCTTGGCGGAGATGGCCGAAACATACCTGAAGGAATATATGTTTTGGGCGCAGTGACAACCGACAAGAACGTTTCCGGAAGTTTGTACGAAAATACAATGACCTCCGTGATTGCTCGTGCATTTTATTCGTACGACAATCGTTACCTGCTTACGTTATCCTTCCGCAGGGACGGTTCTTCGCGTTTTTCGTCTACAACCCGATATGGGAATTTCCCTTCCGTTTCGGCCGGATGGAATGTGGCCGAAGAGAAATTCTGGACGCGCCCTGCATGGTTGGATCAACTGAAAATAAGAGCGGGTTACGGTGTATTGGGTAATCAGGAAGTAGGCGATTATCGTTTTCTCAGTACGATAACAGGTAATGTCAATTACGTATCGAACAATTCGCTTTGGACAGGAAGTTTCCCAAAAAACTTTGCCTCTCCCGATATTCGTTGGGAAAGTACGGCAATGACGAATGTGGGTATGGATTTGGCGCTGCTTGGAGGTCGTTTGTCGTCCTCTATCGAGTATTATAACAAGATGACAAAAGATATTTTGCTGGAAGTACCCATTCCTATTTCAACCGGAGGGGCAAATAGTCCTCTGGTGAATGCCGGACATATTCAAAACAAAGGATTTGAAATTACATTGGGATGGCAAGAGCGTACGAAAAACAATTTTACCTATTCATTCAATCTAACGGCAGCTACGGTAAGTAATGAAGTAACGCGAATGGGTGTAACGGGCGACGAAGTGCTTTGGGGAGGATATGCCAGTTTCCATGGAACCAATACGACCAAATCGCTGGTAGGCTATCCCATTGGAGGTTTCTGGCTGGTAAAAACCGACGGATTGTTTCAAACCGAAGAGGAAGTCAATGCTTACAGAACGGCAGGCGGCTTGATACAGCCAAACGCCAAGCCGGGCGACATACGATTTATAGATGCCAATGGAGATGGTGCGATTAACGAAAACGACAGGGTATATTGCGGAAGTCCGTTTCCGGATGCGAATTTCGGGTTAAACATGGATTTCGGTTATAAAGGGATTGATTTGGTAATAGGCTTTGACGCCGTTGTAGGAAATAAAATTTACAATGCACTGCGTACCGACTTGGAAAATGTATCCAACGGTACAAATTATAGCGCCAATATGTTGGATGCCTGGACCGACTCGAATCGGAATACAGATGTGCCGCGCCTGATCTCCGGCGACCCAAACAATAACCTTCGCCTGTATTCGGACCGCTTTCTCGAAGACGGAAGCTTTTTCCGTATGCGCAACTTCCAATTAGGATATACGTTCCCCACCCGTTTGTCAAACAAACTGTCTGCTAAAAAGCTGCGTGTATTTTTCAGCGCCGATAATGTGTTTATGATCACAAAATATACCGGTTATAATCCGGATATCAATATGGGCAATGTGCTGTCTCGGGGTGTCGATAATTTTGCCTATCCGGCAAACAATATATATATGTTTGGTTTAAATCTCAATTTCTAAATATGGTGTAATATGAAAAAGATAGTTTTATATATCGCTACTGCAATTTTCCTTGTCGGTTGCGAAGGCCGGTTAGAACTGGATAATCCGAATGATATATCGGACGCTTCTTTCTGGAAAACAGAAGATCATTTTATGCAGGCACTTGCTTCGGCCTATGCCCCTTTACGCAATTTCAACAGTGGTTATTACTCTACCAGAGGAATTCAGATGCGAAATATCCGTGCAGACGATATAACGCTTCGCAATGATGTCTATGCTATGTATCAAATCTATACGTTTCAGAATGACGGAGACAATACTTGGATATCCCAGATGTTCAGGCAATGCTATTCCGGTATTTACCGGGTAAATTCCATTATCCAGGAAATAGAAGGAAAAAATTTCTCCAACGAATTTGTTTCTTCCGTACTGGGTGATGCCTATTTTCTGCGGGGACTGTACAATTTTATACTTGCCAAAGAATTTGGCTCAGTGCCTCTCCGCGTAAAAGCATCCCAATTTAAAGACGATTATCTTTTGGAAAAATCTCCTGTTGAAGCGGTGTATCTACAAGCCGAAAACGATTTCAAGCAAGCCGCCGAATACCTACCTCAAAAAGCCGTAGCTCCTGAGCGTCCTTCCCGGGCGGCAGCTATCGCCTTTTTGGGGAAGGTTCAGGTGTATCAGGAAAAATGGGGCGAGGCAAAAAATACATTAATCGCTCTAACTCAGTCTCCGTATTCATTTGAACTGGTACAAGATTATACATGGAATTTCGATGAAGAACATGAATATAACAGTGAATGTATTTTTGAAATTTCCCACACCAATGTTGGAGGGAACAGTATGTGGTCGGACGAGTCGTCGAGTACATTAATGTCTCATGCCGCTGCAAAAGAGTTTGCTCCGGCGGAAGTAGATGGTTGGTACGAATCGGACGTAACCCGGCATATCCTCGATTATTTTTTGGAAGAAAAAGATGTGAAAGGAAATACGGATATACGTGTAATCAATTCCGTAGCCTGGGATTATGAAGGATGCATATTCTACTTGAAACCTTTCAGGGAAGCTTTGAACAATGTGGAAACATCCATCAACAGAATATGGATGAAGAAATACTCGCACTGTTTTGTGTGGGAAAGCGAATTGATTGCCGAGTCGTTTATCAACGAACGAGCATTCCGCTATGTGGATGTACTCTTGTTGCTTGCCGAAGCCCAATTAAATTCCGGCGAGCCGGACAAGGCAATAGATAATCTTAACATTGTCCGTACACGGGCAAATCTGAAACTTTTGGGTAAAGGAATCAGCAATACGGACATCAAAAACGATATCATTCGTCAGCGGGCGATTGAATTTTTGCGCGAAGGCGAACGTTTCTACGATTTGCGTCGCTGGGGATTGTTGGACGAAGCCATCGCTTCGGTAAGTGAAACCCGGTCGGCAAACTTCAGGAATGGCGATTTCTATTATTTCCCGATTCCCAATTCCGAATTGCAGACCAATACTATTTGTACTCCTAACAAAAACGGAAGATGATTAAACATTTAGCAATATTGTTTTTGGTAACAGCCTGTGCGTTTCATGCACAGGCTACACCAAGTCCGGAATATTCGACGGCCGGTTTTTTCCCGTTGAACGGAACCGGGCGTGAAGTGTATTCGATGAATCCGGCGTGGCGATTCCACAAAGGCGCAGCGTCCGGTGCGGAATCAAAGCATTTTGACGACAGTGGCTGGGCGGTAGTTTCATTGCCACACGGTATTGAATATCTTCCCACCGAAGCCAGCGGCTGCATCAATTATCAGGGAGAGGTTTGGTACCGGAAGCATTTTACACTGCCGGCCGGCCTGGAAAATAAACATTTATTCTTGCATTTCGAAGCTATCATGGGGAAATGCAAAGTATTTGTAAACGGGAAATTGGTGACTGAACATTTTGGCGGTTATCTTCCCGTGATTGCAGATATAACGGAATCGGTCAATTGGGAGGGAGACAATGTGATTGTTGTATGGGCAGACAACAGCGACGATCCTTTATACCCTCCGGGAAAGCAGCAGAGTGTATTGGACTTTACCTATTTTGGGGGAATTTACAGGGATTGCTGGTTAATTGCACACAACAATATATTTATCACCGACCCCAATTATGAGAACGAGATAGCTGGAGGCGGACTGTTTGTGGCTTACAACAACGTGTCCGATTTCTCTGCCGATGTCTTGTTGAAAATTCATGTACGAAACTCGGAAAAGCATACTTTTGCTGGAGCCGTGGAATATAAACTCCTACAGCAAAACGGGACGCAAGTCGCTCAATTAAAGCTCCCGATTCGAATACAAGCAAATAAATCCCAAGTCGCTTCCGGTAAAATAACCGTAAAAAATCCTTTGCTTTGGCATCCGGATGCTCCCGCTTTGTATTATATGCAGGTGCGTATTCTTGACAAAAACGGAAACGTCGTTGACGGTTACCGGCAACGTATTGGAATCAGGAGTATTGAATTCAAAGGGAAAGATGGTTTTTGGCTGAACAATAAACCTTACGGCAAACCTTTGATGGGAGCAAACAGACATCAGGACTTTGCCGTTGTGGGGAACGCCGTACCGAACAGCGTCCATTGGCGTGATGCAAAGAAATTGAAAGAAGCCGGATTAAATATAATCCGTAATGCGCATTATCCGCAAGATCCGGCATTCATGGATGCTTGCGACGAACTGGGACTTTTTGTTATTGTCAATACTCCCGGTTGGCAATTCTGGAATAATGCCCCCATCTTTGAACAAAGAGTGTATTCGGACATTCGCAATATTGTTCGCCGCGACCGCAATCATCCCTCTGTTTGGTTATGGGAACCTATATTGAATGAAACCGGATATCCTGCCGCGTTTGCCCAAAATGCTAAGGAATGTGTAGACAGTGAGTATCCATACCCGTATTCTTATTCGGGATGTGATTCCCGGGCACGCGGATACGAGTATTTCCCGGTACTTTTTACCCATCCACAACCTACGCGCAACACGTCGGTTCGCAGAGGTGAGGTAGCGGAAGTAGATTCTTCGAAAACCTATTTCACCCGTGAATGGGGTGATAATGTGGACGACTGGAATTCGCATAATTCGCCCAGCCGTGTTGCCCGAAGTTGGGGCGAACAACCCATGTTGATACAAGCTCAGCATTATGCACTACCTCCATATCCTTATGCCTCTTACGAATCTTTTTTTCTTACAACGCCTCAGCATGTAGGCGGAACCTTATGGCATTCATTCGATCATCAGCGCGGATACCATCCCGACCCGTTTTATGGAGGCATCATGGATATTTTCCGTTTGCCTAAATACTCCTATTACATGTTTATGGCTCAGCGACCGGCAGTAAAAAATGACCAGACGGTGGGTAGCGGCCCGATGATATTTATTGCTCACGAAATGACGCCATTTTCCGGTAAGGATGTTGTAGTTTACTCCAATTGCGATGAGGTACGGCTCACCTGCAACAAAGATGGGCAATCATACATGTATACGAAAGACAAGACACGTAAAGGCATGCCTTCGCCCGTTATCGTTTTCCCCGATGTATTCAACTTTATGACGGATGTGAGAATGTCTATGATGGAACGCAGACAGGACGATGTCTATCTATTGGCCGAAGGTTTGATAGACGGTCGGGTAGTCGCTACTCACAAGGTATGTCCGGCACGCCGTCCCGAAAAACTGTTGTTGTGGCTTGACAACGAACAACAAGCTCTGGAAGCAAACGGAAGTGATTTTGTTACCGTTGTGGCATCTGTGGCAGACAAAAACGGGAACATTAAGCGACTGAACAATTATTTTGTAAGATTCCAAATAGAAGGCGAGGGACGCTTATTGGGCAACGAAAGTATAATGGCCAATCCTGCACCTGTTCGATGGGGTACGGCGCCGGCTTTGATACAGTCGACCCTTAAATCAGGAAAAATCAAGGTGACTGCCTCTATTTTGTTTGAAGGTTTAGGAATGCCGGCCACAGCCGAACTCGAATTTGAAACAGTTCCTACAACAAAACAACTCATCTACAATTCGGATGAAGCCGGGGCAATAACTCAAACGGCTGCGGTAGAAAATAAATCGTCGGACATAAACAATGCGAAACGGGAAATCGAACGTCTACAAAAGGAATTAAATGCGATTAAGTTGAAAGAAGTTGAGCTTCAGCAACAAAAATTTGGAGAACCGGTTCAAAATAAATAGACGGAACGAAAGCGTTTATCATAAATCGGAAATGGAGGGAAATTTATAACAAAGGGCAGGACAAAGGAAATCGAAAAAATAATACCTGTTATCTCGTTATAAATAAACTTGTTGTGGATTCCGGTAATGTCATTGTGGTTCCCCGCAATGACGTTATTGGGGTCTATAATCTCATGGTTGAGCTATTTTTTTCATTCCAAACTCTTTAACCCACATTACAGCCTTTCCATCCTCAAACCAAAGATTTTGATCAAAATTAGGCTACGTTTCTTCTTATATCGTACGGCCTGATATTTTTCATAGTACCTCAAAAAAAAGAAATAAGCGAAATTTTGATGAAATTTTCGCTTATTAGGCCTGATTATCAATCAAAATATATCAATATGTGAATAATTTAATCTAAATTTGCGCTTATTTAATGATTAAATACGATGACAAACAAAGAAAAAATAGATGGATTGGTAGCCGATATATCGGAATTGGAAGGATTGGTAGCCGGCATGAGCGACATGGAAATTTGTCCGTTGTCTTTTTTTAGTCAAACATTTGATTTGGCATATAAGATCATTAGAGATCTGCATGTGCTGGAAGGTCTCCAGATTAATGTGTTTCAAAAACAGATGGAAGAGTATCAGAAAATTATCGAAGCGACCCTGCTGTTGCAAGAAACGAGTGCGATAGATACTTCCAAATCCGGAACGCAGGAAATCATTCCCGAACCGTTGTTCGAAAAGCCGGTCATTGAATTGCCCGCCGAAAAGTGGCCTGTTTATTTAAACGATGCATTGGCGAAAAAGAACCTGTCGGACTTTCGTAAGGCGTTTAGTTTGAACGACCATTTTTATTTCCTCAAAGAATTGTTCGGCGACGACGAGGCAAAGATGAATAAAGTGATTACCGACTTAAATGACATTCAGTCGTACGAAGAATCGGTCAAATACCTGCACGATAAGCAGAATTGGGACACAGAAAGCGCTGCGGTGACCGATTTTTTCGCCTTACTGGAAAAACGTTTCCGTTGAGAGAGCACAATGGCTAAACTGGTTGTTGTACCCACGCCTGTGGGAAATCTGGAAGACATCACCTTGCGGGCTATCCGTGTTTTGAAGGAAGCCGACCTCATTTTAGCCGAAGATACTCGAACAACAAGTATTCTGTTGAGGCACTATGACATCCATAACAAGATGCAGTCTCACCATAAATTTAATGAGCACCAAAGTGTCGTGCAGATTGTCGCCCATATACTACAATCCGGCCAATGTGTCGCGTTAGTATCGGATGCCGGGACTCCATCCATATCCGACCCTGGTTTTTTGCTCATACGCGAATGTGTGAAACAGGGAGTGGAAGTGGAATGTTTGCCGGGAGCTACGGCTTTTGTGCCGGCCTTAGTCGTGTCGGGATTGCCCAACGATACCTTTTGTTTCGAAGGGTTCCTCCCCCAGAAGAAGGGCAGGCAGACACGACTCAAAGAACTCGCAACCGAAAACCGAACGATGATTTTTTATGAATCTCCGCATCGTTTAATAAAAACACTGAAACAATTAACCGAATATTTGGGCGCTGACCGCCAAGTTTCCATATCACGAGAAATATCCAAGCAATATGAAGAAACCATAAGGGGAGAATTAAGTGAACTGTTAGCGCATTTTACATTGAACAAGCCCAGAGGAGAATTTGTTATTATAGTAGAAGGACAAAAGAAAACAGAAAAAAAACATTTCTAAATTAAATTATATATGAAGAACGTATTATTGATTTGCATCGGCATTTGTATGCTGACGTCCTGTGTGGAAAACTCACCAGGGTACAAACAGATGAAAGCTGAAAACGATTCGCTTAGATTAGAAAATGTCCGGTATGTTTCGGAAATGAACGAAATGTTGTCTGTCCTGAATGATATTGAAGCGGATATACAATCTATCCGTGATGCGGAAAATTATCTCAATATCCAACAACAGGGAGGAGAACTGACGCCAAGTACCAGGGAACATATCAAGGAGAATATGCAATTGATTGGCGAAACGCTGAAAAAGAACAGAGAACAACTCGGCCAACTGGAAGAAAAGCTGAAAAACAGTAATATCCAATCGGCTGCTCTGAAGAAAACCATCAACCGTTTGACGTCGGAACTCGACCAGAAAGCAACTATGATTGTAGCTCTGCAAGAAGATTTGGCAAAGAAAAATGTACAAATTCAAGAATTAGACCTGCAAGTGGCTTCACTGAAAGAAGACGTCGAGGGACTCTCGCTTACGGCTACTACCCAGGCTGAGACGCTGAAAGCACAAGACAAGTCGCTCAATACGGCATATTATTGCTTTGGTACTTCGAAGGAACTGAAAAGTCAGAAAATACTTTCCGGAGGTGGATTGTTTTCCAAATCGAAGGTGCTGCAGGGTGATTTTAACCGGGATTATTTCATCGCCATTGATGTTCGGGAAGTAACCGAAATGCCTTTGTTTGCCGGAAAAGCCAGCCTGAAGTCGAATCATCCTGCCGGCTCGTATGAATTCGTAAAAGATGAAGACAACAATCTGACATTCAAGATTACCGACGTAAAAGAATTTTGGAGCTTAGGGAAATATCTCGTGATTGAAGTGGGGTAAATGATTTACAAAAATCTTTTCTTTGATTTCGACGATACCCTTTGGGATACTCACACCAACAATATGGAATGCCTCGAAGAACTATATACCGATTATCGTTTCGACCGGTATTATGCTTCCTTCGAGGCATTTTACAATTACTATATGCCGCACAACCTGATGTTGTGGGCGCAATACCGCCAACATCAAATAAACCGGCAAACTTTGATTGTGGAACGTTTTCGACATGTACTCATCCCCGCAGGTATTACCGATGCCGAACCGGCTTTGAGGCTTAACGACGATTTCCTGAAACGAACCACCCGGAAAACCATCCTGATTCCCGGAACGGTCGAGTTGCTGGAGTACCTCCGCCCTTTCTACAAAATGTATATCCTTTCCAATGGCTTCAGAGAGGTGCAGTTTAAGAAATTAGACCATTCGGGGCTGACTTCTTACTTCCGCCGCGTTATCCTCTCGGAAGATGCCGGCATACAAAAACCGCATAAAGAAATATTCGACTTTGCGTTGAAAAATACAAACTCGCGTCGTAATCAAACATTAATGATTGGCGATTGTTGGGAGTCCGATATCGCCGGCGCACGCCGGTCTCACATAGACCAACTCTGGTTTAATCCTCATAATCTTCCTCCTGTCGAAGATTTCAGTCCAACGTATACGGTACATTCTTTGACCGATATAAAGGGAATACTCTGAAGCTGCGTTTCGGAGGAAGATTCGTTTGTATCAAGGCAGAAGTTCTGCAAGTGTTTTTCCTAAATCCTCGCCGCGGAGGTTTTTGGCTACAATGATGCCGTCTTTGTCGATAAGGAAATTAGCCGGTATGGCTCTTATGCCGTATTGTTTGGCCGGGGCGCTGTTCCAGAACAGAACATCGGAAACGTGTGTCCAGGTCAGGTTGTCGTCTTCTATTCCTTTTATCCAGGCTTCTTTTGTCTTGTCGAGAGAAACGGAAAATACGTCGAAACCTTTGTCTTTGTACTCGTTGTAAATCTTTACGATATGGGGGTTTTCTCTTCGGCAGGGGCCGCACCAGGATGCCCAGAAGTCGAGCAATACGTAGCCTTTGCCTAAACGGTCGGACAGACTAATCACTTCGCCTTCGGGATTGGGGAGTGAAAAGTCGGGCGCCGGCTTGCCGATGGCGATATTTTCGAGCAAAGCGCTCAGCTCGTTCAATACTTCTACGTACTGTGTATTGTGCAAAGAAGGGTCGAGCTGTTTTACATAATTATCTATTTCTTCTTTACTCAGCCGGTAGGAATATTCCCGGTACAGGATGTAGGCGGAAACAATCGACGCCGGATGGGCGGCAATGAAGGAGTCTATCCTGAAATTTTCCCTCTCCGTGCGCACGGCCTGTTGAAAGCTGACGTATAAGTCGTTGGCCGACGAACCGGTGATTTCGGCCTTGTGCGATTCTTCGTCAATCTTTACATGAATATCGCTGTTCTCCAGAAAAATGTAGTAGGGGCTGAAGGTTTCTTCCCGGTCGAGGGTCAAACCGAATAAATCAGGGCGCTCCACGCCACCGGTGAAGGTGAATGTTCCGTTTGTAATCACCGCAGAGTCGATGACGGCAAACATCTTGTTGTGAAAATCCTGCAAATAAATAATCCCGGATTCTACATTAACTTCTCCGTTAAGGGTGTACGTCTGAGGTGCAGACGCTTTTTTACATGCCGACGTTAGCAGCAAAACAAGAAAGAAAGATACAATTGATAACTTTTTCATCTCAGATATGTTTTAAAATATGATACATCATAACACTGTTAATGCAAAATTAGTGAATCTTGTCCGGGCGAATATACCCTTTGCAGGGTATATTTCTGTGGGAATGTAAACTAAAACTCGGAAGAGAAGTGGAAGCGGATGTCGGGGAAGTCCTGCTGAGCCATCGTGAGCACGTAGGCCGAGTCGGCCAAATATACATCCCGGCCTTCTTTGTCGAGCGCCATGTATTGCATTTTACGTTTCTTGAAGTTGTCTAACATCACGGCGTTTCCGCTTTCTATCCAACAGGCTTTGTGGAGACCGACCGGCTCCCATTTGCATTGGGCGCCGTATTCGTGCAGCAGGCGATATTGGATTACTTCAAATTGCAGTTGGCCAACCGTTCCTATTATTTTCCGCCCGTCGAATTGCTTGGTAAACAACTGAGCGACGCCTTCGTCCATCAGTTGTTCGATACCTTTGTTTAGTTGTTTGGCTTTCATGGGGTCGGCGTTCTCAATGTATTTGAACATTTCGGGCGAGAAGCTGGGCAGTCCTTTGAAGTGGAGGTCTTCGCCCGATGTGAGTGTGTCGCCTATCTTGAAGTTGCCTGTATCGGGAAGCCCGATAATGTCGCCGGCAAAGGCTTCGTCTACGGTTTCTTTCTTTTGAGCCATAAATGCCGTGGGGCTACTGAAACGCATCCATTTGCCGAAGCGTACATGTTTGTAGGGGACGTTTCGTTCGAAGCGGCCGGAGCATATTTTTACAAAGGCTATGCAACTGCGGTGATTGGGATCCATATTGGCATGTATCTTGAAAACAAATCCGCCGAAGCTCTCTTCTTCCGGTTGCACGACTCTCTCCAACGCTTGTACCGGACGGGGCGAAGGTGCGATGCGGATGAAACAATCCAGCAATTCCTTTACGCCAAAGTTGTTCAGGGCCGAGCCGAAGAACACCGGCGCGATATCTCCACAAAGGTAAGTGGGAATATCGAACGGTGGGTAGACGCCTTCGATTAGCTCCAGGTCTGCGCGCAATTTCCCGGACAGGGAGGCGCCGATGTGGCTCTCTAATTCCGGACTCTGCACGTTGGTAAATGCAATGCTTTCGGTTAGGTATTGCTTGCTGGGGGTGTAAAGGTCCAGTTTCTTCTCATATATATTATATACGCCGCGGAAACGTGTCCCCATGTCTATGGGCCAGCTCAGGGGGCGGACGTTTACGTGAAGTTCTTCTTCTATTTCGTCCAACAAATCGAAGGGGTCTTTTCCTTCGCGGTCTAACTTATTGACAAATACGATAACGGGCGTTTTGCGCATCCGGCATACTTCCATTAGTTTGCGGGTTTGGGCCTCTACGCCTTTGGCGATGTCTATTACGATGATAACGCTGTCTACGGCGGTTAGCGTGCGGAAGGTATCTTCGGCAAAGTCCTGATGGCCGGGTGTGTCTAAGATGTTGATTTTATGCCCGGCGTAATCGAAGGCCATGACCGAGGTGGCGACCGATATGCCGCGTTGCTTTTCGATATCCATCCAGTCGGACGTAGCGGTTTTCCGTATCTTGTTCGATTTCACGGCGCCGGCTACGTGGATGGCGCCTCCGAAGAGGAGTAGTTTCTCGGTGAGCGTTGTCTTTCCCGCGTCGGGGTGACTTACGATTGCGAATGTTCTTCTTTTTTGTATTTCTTCCCAATAAGCCATGTGTTCTTTATCTTATCTTGTGAAGCATCTTTTCTAAACTTTCTTCCCAATGGGGTATCGCCAGGCCGTAGGTTTGTTTTATTTTTCTCTTGTTGAGCACGCTGTACGGAGGGCGAGCGGCACGGGTGGGATAATCTTTCGTTTCGATGGGTACAACGCGGGCGGGAAGGTGGAGGAGCTTGCATATTTTGCGGGCAAAGTCGTACCAACTGCACACGCCTTCGTTGGAGTAATGGAAGATGCCGGGGTGGAAAACGCCGGCTTGAGCGGAACGAATGATGGCGAGGATGGCCTGGGCCAGGTCGCCGGCATAGGTGGGAGCGCCGATTTGGTCGGCCACCACGGGTATTTCTTCCTGTTCCCCGCTTAAGCGGAGGATGGTTCGGGCAAAGTTTGTTCCGAACTCGGAGTACAGCCAGGCTGTGCGGATAATCAGGGCTTCGGAGCAAACGGAACGGAGTACAATCTCGCCCATTTCTTTGCTTCGGCCGTAGGTGGATGTTGGGCAGGTATAATCGGTTTCTTCGTAGGGTGTGCTTTTGGAGCCGTCGAAGACATAATCGGTAGAAATATGTATGATTTTGATGCCCAAGGCTGCTGCCGTTTCGCCCAGGTTGCGTACGGCTTCGCTGTTTACCCGGAAGCAAAGGATTTGGTTTGATTCGGCGTCGTCTACGGCTGTATAGGCGGCGAAATTGACGATGTAGCCTACGTTGTTGGCACGGGCGAAGGAGAGGAGGGCGTCTTTGTCGCAGATGTCGAGCGTATCTGCGTCGGAGAACAGGTAGTTGCTTTTTTCGGGCAACGGGAGAGCGCTTTGCAGGGAACGGCCTAATTGTCCGTTAGCCCCGGTTACTAAGATTGTTTTCATATTTTTCCGAAAGTATAGATAGGTAGGTGGCCACTTGTTTAACGGCTTCTTCCGTTTCGGCGCTCACGTCTTTTTGTTGCATCTTGAGCATCAGATACCCGTAAAGGGCGGTGAAACAGGTTTCCAGTTCGGGGATTGTTTTTCCTCCCGATTTGGCGCGCAGTTGCACGATACAGGGTAGTATTTTGTGATAAGCCGAGCGGTAGAGTATTTCTTGGGGAGTATCCAGGAGGCGAAGGTGCAAATCGGTCAGCATAACGAGGATATCGGTATGTTCCTGCAGATGTCCTTTTTCTTCTACGCCTTCTTTGTGCATCTTTTCAATCAGCGCTTCGTACCAGCGAGCTATCTTGTCTTTGGTGTCCTCTGGCTGGTTGTAATGAGAAATAACGGTGCGGCGGATAGCGGCAATGTCGAAACGATTGGCGCGTATCATATCCTCTATCTGCCACATATACAGAAGATATTCTGCTATGTTTTCTTGTTTTTTCTTTTCAGCGATAATCATGGCGGCAAAGATACAATAATTTCATTCGCCGATAACGGGTGGGGATTTATCGGAGGTAAGTTTGGAAAATTTCTTCGGTTGGGCAAGTCGCTTTCAAGGCATCTGCCGGCAAGGGCATCCTGCTTAAAATATGTTTTGTTCCGTAAAAATATATTTATCCAATGGATACAATAATTTATCCGGCCAGAGAAATAAATTTATCCAGCCAGAAAAATAATTTTTTCCATCCAGAGAAATAAATTTTTCCAGCCAGAGAAATAAATTTATCCAATGGAAAAATTTATCGCCCTGCTGAGAGGAATTTATCGCTAATATTGAACAGATTACATTTTCCGGGGGGAAAACGTGGGAAACAACATAATTTAAGTAAAATCCCCTACCCCGGAGCCGCGCAGCCGAGGGAGATTTCGCCCGGCACATGGGGTCTTTTGATACATATATCCGTTTTTTTCTTATCTTTGTTTAGTTTTTAAACATTGAAAAACGTGTATACAGATAATTATAATACGTATGAATGAAGATAGTAAGAATACGAACGAAAGTTATTCTGCCGACAGTATCCAAGTACTTGAAGGCCTGGAAGCCGTGCGCAAAAGGCCGGCGATGTATATCGGCGATATCAGCGAAAAAGGGCTGCATCACTTAGTGTACGAAGTAGTAGATAATTCTATCGACGAGGCCCTTGCCGGATATTGCACCCATGTGGATGTAATCATTAACGAAGACAATTCGGTTCTGGTAACGGACAACGGGCGAGGAATCCCCGTCGATTATCACGAAAAAGAAGGCAAATCGGCGCTGGAAGTAGTACTCACCGTGCTGCACGCCGGAGGAAAGTTCGACAAAGGCAGCTACAAAGTATCCGGAGGATTGCACGGCGTAGGCCTCTCCTGCGTAAACGCCCTCTCTATCTATCTGAAAGCAGAAGTTAGCCGAGACGGCAAAATCTATATGATGGACTTCTCCTGCGGACATCGCCTGCACGAAATGGAAGTAATCGGCCAGTCCGATTCCACCGGCACCACCATCCTCTTCAAGCCCGACGACACTATCTTTACCGTACTGGAATATCGCTACGACATCCTGGCCACCCGCCTGCGCGAACTGGCCTTCCTCAATGCCGGCATCACCCTGACGCTTACCGACAAACGCGTACGGAAAGAAGACGGCAACTACAAGGCGGAAACCTTCCTCTCGGAAGAAGGACTGAAGGAATTTGTTCGCTACATCGACCGCTCGAAAGAGAAACTCATCCCCGACGTGATTCACATCATCACCGAAAAGCAAGGCATCCCCGTAGAAGTAGCCATGACGTACAATACAGCCTACAACGAAAGCGTCTACTCCTACGTAAACGACATCAACACCATCGAAGGCGGCACACACTTAGCCGGTTTCCGCCGCGCCCTGACACGCACGCTCAAGAAATACGCCGAAGATTCCAAATTGCTCGAAAAAGCCAAAGTAGAAATCCAGGGAGACGACTTCCGCGAAGGACTAACAGCCGTTATCTCCATCAAGGTAGCCGAGCCGCAGTTTGAAGGACAAACAAAAACCAAGCTCGGCAACAGCGAAGTGACCGGAGCCGTAGACATGGCCGTAGGCGAAGCCCTGGGATATTATCTGGAAGAACATCCCAAAGAAGCCAAAATCATTGTCGATAAAGTAATCCTGGCCGCCCAAGCCCGACAAGCCGCCCGCAAAGCCAGAGAGTTAGTGCAACGCAAATCGCCCATGACCGGCGGAGGACTCCCCGGCAAACTGGCCGACTGCTCCTCCCGAATGGCCGAAGACTGCGAGCTTTTCCTCGTAGAAGGCGACTCGGCCGGCGGAACCGCCAAGCAAGGACGCGACCGGATGTTTCAAGCCATCCTGCCGCTTCGAGGCAAAATCCTGAACGTAGAAAAGGCCATGGAACACAAAATATTCGAAAGCGAAGAAATACAAAATATCTTCCGAGCCATGGGCGTCTCCATCGGAACGGAAGACGACCCGAAAGAATTAAACCTTACCAAGCTACGCTATCACAAAATCGTTATCATGACCGATGCCGACGTAGACGGAAGCCACATCGCCACCCTGATACTCACCTTCTTCTTCCGGCGGATGCGCGCCCTGATAGACAACGGATACGTCTACTTAGCCACGCCCCCCCTCTACCTCTGCAAGAAAGGAAAAAACGAAGAATACTGCTGGACAGACCAACAACGCCAAGTCTTTATCGACAAATACGGCGGCGGAAACGAATCGCAGGTACATACCCAGCGATACAAAGGGCTGGGAGAAATGAACGACCACCAGCTTTGGGACACCACCATGAACCCCGATAACCGTACCCTGAAGCAAATCACAATAGAAAGCGCAGCCGAAGCCGACCGCATATTCGCCATGCTAATGGGCGAAGAAGTAGCACCCCGCCGAGAGTTTATCGAAGAAAATGCAACCTACGCCAATATCGACGCCTGAATGCAGATACCCTTCCGAAGGCCCGACAGGAAAGCTTTGTTAGACGAAGCAGACCATTTCCTTCCGGCAATAAACCAACGCAGTCACCCGCCCCTCGTAGGCATATCAGCCCACCGGAAAGAGAACGCCTCCTGCATCGCCGAGGCCTACGTCCAATCCGTACTCCAAGCCGGAGGAACGCCGCTGCTGATACCCGTCCTCACCGACCTGACGGCGCTTACGACAATCGTAAACCAATTAGACGCGCTGCTGCTGAGCGGAGGAGCCGACCTGAATCCCCTTTACTGGGGCGAAGAACCCATCCCCCAATTGGGCGAAGTAGACGCCATCCGAGACGAGTACGACTTGATTCTCCTCCGGCTCGCCTTCCGGCAAGGACTTCCCATCCTGGGCATCTGCCGGGGGCATCAGTTGATAAACGTAGCCTTTGGAGGCAGCCTGTATCAAGACATCGCCGCCCAACACGAAGGAGGATCGCTCAAGCACAGTCAGGCCTCGGCCCGCGAATGGCCTTCGCATACCGTTACGCTGACAGACAGAAACAGTAAACTATACGCCATTCTGAAGAACGATAAAGTCTTGGCTAACTCCTTCCACCACCAAGCCGTGAAGGAGTTGGCTCCCGGCTTCGTGGCCACCGCCTTCTCGGCCGACCATATCAACGAAGCGATGGAGCATCCCGAATACCCCATCCTGAGCGTCCAATGGCATCCCGAAACCATGGCAACCCACGGCGACGAATGCATGAAAGCCCTCTTCCGCCATCACGTAGAAGAAGCAACCCTCTTCGCCCAAGCCAAAGACCTGCATCGCCGGATACTTACCGTAGACCTGCACACGGACGCTCCAATGGTCTACGCCGGCGCTTTCGACCTCGGCAAAAGGATAGGAGGCGCCTTTCAGCCCCCCTTCACCGAAGGAAAAGTAAATCTCCCCCTCATGGAGCAAGGCCGGCTCGACGCAACATTCATCGTTGCCTATATCCCCCAGGGAGAACGAACGGAAGCCGCCTTCCGGGAAGTATACCTCTATACCCTCGACCGGCTGATGCAAATAAAACATCAGCAAGAACTGCACCCCACCCGCGTAGGCATCGCCCGAACGCCCTACGATATGCTGCAACTGAAACAGGAAGGCAAAAAAGCCTTCGTGATGGGAGTAGAAAACGCCTACGTAATAGGAAAAGACATACACCGCCTGAAAGCCCTGAAGCGAATAGGCGTTGCCTACGTGACGCTTTGCCATAACGGAAACAACGACATCTGCGATTCGTCCCAGGGCGAACCGGAATGGCAAGGACTTAGCCCCTTCGGGCGAGAAGTTGTGCGGGAAATGAATCGCTTGGGCATCCTGGTCGATGTGTCTCACGCCGCCGAAAGCACATTTTACGACGTATTGCAAGAAAGCCGGGCGCCGGTTATCGCCTCACATTCCTCCGTCCGGGCGCTGTGCGACCATCCGCGCAATCTGACGGACCGGCAAATCCAAACGCTTGCCGCCAACGGAGGCGTAGTGAATATCTGCCTCTATGCCGGATTTCTCCGCCAAGGCGCAGAAATGGGCGAAGCCTCCCTCAGCGATGCCATCCGCCATATCCGTTACGTAGTCAATCTGGTAGGGATAGACCACGTGGGGATAGGCTCCGATTTCGACGGAGGAGGCGAACTGGCCGGCTGTTGGGCTTCCAACGAATTGATTCACCTTACCACCCGACTGCTCAAAGAAGGCTACCGGGAAGCAGATATACAAAAGATATGGGGCGGCAACCTCCTCCGGGTGATGAACGCCGTACAATCCGCTGCCGAACAACAATAAAATTTTTACTAACAAATAACTACTTATGAAAGCATTCATCTATCTAACAATCCTCTGTTTCGTTCTCCATACCGGACATGCGCAACAAACTGTTTCCAACGTAAAAACATTCGTAGAAACCATCGACTCGTGCTACATCAACCTGCGAGCCCCTCATCCGCCGCTCATCGGCCTGTCGGTCGCTCCTACCGACCATGGCGTCGCTCTATCGGCCAATTACTTCAACGCCGTAGTGAAAGCCGGAGGAGCGCCGGTGCTGATTCCGGCCATTACCGATGTAACGGTTTTACGCCGGATTGTAGCCCAACTCGACGGATTAATCGTAACCGGCGGAGAAGACGTCAATCCCTTGTGGTATCAGGAAGAGCCGCTTCCGCAATTGGGCAACGTAGACCCCCTGCGAGACGAGTACGAACTGACACTTATCAAACTGGCTTCCGACCGTAACATCCCCCTTCTGGGCATCTGCCGGGGAGAACAGTTGATAAACGTAGCCTTCGGCGGAACGCTTTATCAGGATATCCCCTCCCAACGGGCGGGGAAGAATCCGGTGAAGCACGCACAGAAAATGCCGGGCGAATACGCGTCGCATACCGTATCCGTAGCGGCGGAAACACAATTGTCCCACATCATAGGCGCCGGGAAACAGGGCGTCAATACCTTCCATCATCAGGCAGTGAAGGACGTCGCGCCCGGATTCCGCGCCGTGGCCTATTCGACCGACAGCATCGTGGAAGCCATCGAAGCCTGGCCGGAACGTCCCATCCTGGGAGTGCAATGGCATCCCGAAGCCTTGGTGGGAGGAGGAGATGCCACGATGCTCAAGCTCTTCGCCTTCTTAGTAGGCAAGGCCGATACCTTCCGCTTGGCAAAGGAAATACACGAACGTATTCTTTCCGTAGATACGCATACCGATACGCCGTTCTGGTTCGGACGCCCCGGCTTTAGTCTGGCCGAACGGGAACGCAATCGCGTGAATCTGCCCAAGATGGAAGAAGGAAAATTGGACGGCGTCTTCTTGGCCGCTTTTATCGGACAAGGAAAACGAGACGACGCTTCGCTGCAAACGGCCATAAACCGTACCGCCGAGCTTATCGAATCCATCCACCGGCAGGTGGAACAAAACGCCGACCTCTGCGGACTGGCCATCACGCCCCAAGACTTTGCCCGCCTGAAGAAGGAAGGGAAAAAAACCGTCTTTATCGGCATCGAGAACGGCTATGGCATCGGCAAAGATATTACCAACCTGAGCCGGTTTAAAAACAGAGGCGTGACCTATATGACGCTCTGCCATTCGTACGACAACGATATATGCGATACCTCCACCCATACCAAAAAAGAATGGGACGGGCTGAGTCCTTTCGGCGAAGAGGTGGTACGCGAAATGAACCGCCTGGGGCTGATGATTGACCTCTCGCACGCCGGGGAAAGTACCTTTAGCGACGTGATGGAACGCACCACCTTCCCGGTAATCTGCTCGCACTCGTCGGCAAGAGCCTTGTGCAACCACGACCGCAATCTGACCGACGAGCAGTTGCGCACCTTGGCCAAAAACGGAGGCGTGGCGCAGGTATGCCTCCTCGACTCCTATATTTATAGCGACAGCAAGAAAGCTTCCGTAGTGCACGCCGTAGAACATATCGACCACATCGCCAAGGTGGCAGGGATTGACCACGTAGGGATTGGCTCCGACTTTGACGGCGGTGGAGGAATCATCGGCTGCGAAGCCCACAACGACTTGATACAAATAACGGTGAAATTGCTCGAAAAAGGTTATACCGAAGAAGATATCGCCAAGATATGGGGCGGTAATTTCCTCCGGGTAATGGCCGCCGTGCAATCCGTTTACTAAAATCCGGAAACAAAACATGCCCAAAGGTAAATATTATGTAGTATGGCGAGGCCTCAACCCGGGTATATACGATACCTGGGATGCCTGCCGCCTTCAGGTAGAAGGCCATGAAAATGCCAAATACAAATCCTTCCCTTCGCACCGGGAAGCGCTCGACGCCTTCGAAAAAGGATATAAGGATTACCTGAAAAAAGCTACGCCCTCCAAGATAACCCGCGGGCTGGAAAAAAATACATCTCCGGACAAACCCATCCCGGAAAGCCTCGCCGTAGATGCCGCTTGCAGCGGTAACCCGGGCGATATGGAATACCGGGGAGTCTATACGGCCACAGGACAAGAACTCTTTCACATAGGCCCCCTCAAGCAGGGAACCAACAACGTGGGAGAGTTCCTCGCCCTCGTGCACGGGCTGGCTCTGCTGAAACAGAAAAACAGTTCTCTCCCTATCTATTCCGATAGCCTGAACGCCATCAAATGGGTGAATAACAAAAAAACAAAAACCTTGCTGGAACGTACGCCGGTAAACGAACCGGTTTTCAACCTGATAGAACGCGCCGAAAAATGGCTGAAAGAAAATGCCTATACCACCCCCATCCTGAAGTGGGATACCTCCCGGTGGGGAGAAATACCGGCCGACTTTGGCAGAAAGTAATCCCCTCGCGAAAAAAATAGCGTATGCTCAACAAGGCGCAAGGCATCGTACTTCATTCCATCCCCTACAGCGATACGTATTCTATTGTACATATATATACCGATACCTTGGGGCGTATATCCTGCCTGGTGTCCCGTGGGAAAGGAAAGAAAAGACCCATCGCCGGCGCTTTGCTTATGCCGCTCTCGGTTGTTGAAATAGAAATGGAACGCCGTAGCGGAAACGACCTCTATCATTTGCGCGAAGCGAGGCTTTGCTTTCCGCTCGCTCAATTGTTTTCCGATCCGCTCAAGAGCGCCCTGGCATTATTCCTTTCCGAAGTACTCTTCCGCGTTCTGCGGGAAACCCAGCCCGATGCCCGCTTGTTCGACTTCCTGTATCATTCGGTACACTTGCTGGAGGACGCCGACCGGGGAATCGCCAACTTCCATGTTGTATTCCTCCTTCGCCTGCTTACTTATCTGGGAATTTCTCCCAATATGGATGCCTATCCGGACGACGCTTATTTCGATATGCAAAATGGAGTTTTTGTATCCTCCCCCCCCCTGCATACGCACTACTTGGATAAAACGGAAAGCCGTATCTTAACCCGTTTGTTTCGCATCCGTTACGAAAATATGGCGCTCTACACCTTTTCCCGCCAAGACAGGGTGGCTATCCTCCAAAAGATTATAGCCTACTACCGCCTCCATCTGCCGGAGATAACCGAGATAAAGTCCCTCCCCATTCTGCAAACTCTTTTCGACTGATATTCACTCACTTTTAGGACGAATAAACGGAACATTGCGCCGCCCGTTACCGGTAACGCGCCTTCCGTTACCGGTAACGCGTCACTCGTTACCGGTAACGCGTCTTCCGTTACCGGTAACGAGTCGCTCGTTACTGGTAACGCGTCACTCGTTACCGGTAACGCGTCTTCTGTTACCGGTAACGCGCCGCTCGTTACCGGTAACGCGCCGCCCGTTACCGGTAACGAGCCGCCCGTTACCGGTAACGCGCCTTCTGTTACCGGTAACGCGTCACTCGTTACCGGTAACGCGTCGCTCATTCCCGGGAACGAGTCGCTCCGGGCATCTTCCGGATAAGAGGTAAGAAAAAATGAGCCGGCGGCGATATTTATCCGTCTGAAGATATATCTTTGCCTTCCGTAACAGAGTATTAGATAAACGAAAATGGCTATTTTGGATTGGAAAGAACCTTTTACTATCGTATCGGAAGCTGCCGGCGAGTTGAATATAGACGCCTATTTGATTGGCGGATACGTGCGGGATTTGTTTCTGCATCGCCCCTCCAAAGATATAGATATTGTAGCCGTAGGAAGCGGCATAAAACTGGCGCAAGCCGTATCGGCAAAGATGGGGCGAGGCACGAAACTGACGGTTTTCAAGAACTTCGGAACAGCGCAGGTGAAAAGCCGGCAATGGGAACTTGAGTTTGTAGGCGCACGAAAAGAATCGTATACCCGCGATAGCCGTAAACCGGTGGTGGAGAACGGAACGCTGGAAGACGACCAAAACCGGCGCGACTTTACAATCAATGCGATTGCCCTTTGCCTCAACCGAAACCATTACGGCGAGCTGATAGACCCTTTCGACGGCCTCCGCGATATGGACAACCTTACGATACGTACTCCCCTCGACCCGGATATCACCTTTAGCGACGACCCTTTGCGTATGATGCGGGCCGTCCGCTTTGCCTCGCAGTTGGGCTTCTTTATCGACCCGGATACCTTCGACGCCATAGAACGGAACCGGGAACGAATCGGCATCGTATCGAAAGAACGGATTGTGGACGAGCTGAATAAAATCATCCTCTCGCCCCGCCCCTCCGTTGGATTTGAATTGCTGGAGCTTTCCGGCCTGCTGCCCCTTATCTTTCCCGAACTCAGCGCCCTGAAAGGCGTGGAGACGAAGGAAGGCATCGGTCATAAAGACAATTTTGCGCATACGCTGATGGTGCTCGACCGCCTCAGCCGGCATACCGACAATGTATGGCTCCGCTGGAGCGCCCTTTTTCACGACATCGGCAAGCCGGCCACGAAGCGGTGGGATAACCGTTTGGGGTGGACGTTTCATAACCATAATTTCATTGGCGAACGGATGCTGCCCGGTATTTTCCGGAAGATGAAGCTGCCGATGAACGAGAAGATGAAGTATGTTCAGAAAATGGTAAACCTGCACATGCGCCCCATTGTTTTGTCGGACGATGAAGTGACCGACTCGGCCATTCGTCGCCTGCTTTTCGATGCGGGCGACGATATAGACGACCTGATGCTGCTATGCGAGGCCGATATTACGAGCAAAAACCCGGAGAAGGTAAAACGCTTTCTGAATAATTTCCGCCTCGTTCGCCGTAAGCTGATAGAGATAGAGGAAAAAGACCGGATACGCAACTTTCAGCCGCCCGTTACGGGCGAGGAGATTATGTCCCTCTTCGGCCTGCCGCCTTCCCGTCCTGTAGGCGTTTTGAAAGAAGCGATTAAGAATGCCATTCTGGATGGCGTAATTCCCAACGAATACGAAGCGGCTCATGCCTTCATGATGCGGAAGGCGGAGCAGATGGGTTTGTTCTCGACCCGTCCAGACGAACCACCGAACTAACGCCTTTGGTGTTTTTTATTTTCCCAACCAATTGCGCCAACGAATTGGAATCTTTCACCCATACGCCAAAGTTGCCTTGAAAGAAGCCGTCTACGGAATCAATTGTAAAAGAACGCAGCGAAACGCCTTTCTCCTTTCCGATGACGGAGGTGATGTTGGTCACGATGGCAATGTCGTCTCGTCCGGTTACTAAAAGGTTCACCACGTAATCGTTGGCTCCCTTTCCGCTCCAGCGAGCCTCCACGATGCGATATCCGAAGCGGGCGCGCATTTCCGGTTCGTTGGGACAGTTTTTCCGGTGTATTTTAATCCCCTGGGTGGAGACAAAGCCGAAGATATCGTCGCCAAAGATGGGATTACAGCATTTGGCTAATTTATAATCTATTCCCGTCAGGTCTTTATCTATGACTAAGAGGTCTTGTTGCGAAGCCGTTTCTTCGGCTTGAGTGATGGCCACGAAGTTTTCGGCGCTACGCACTTCTTGTTCTCCGGTTTCTTTTTCTTTTCGTTCCAATTCCAAATACTCTTCCATCACCTGGTTGGGGTCGAGTTTCTCGTCGGCGATATCTAAATAGAACTCCGTTACCGTCTTGTATCCTTTCTTTTTGATGTAGCGCATCAACACAGCCTCGTCCGGCTCTATTTTGCGATGTTTAAAGCGGCGTTGCACCATTTCTTTGGCCAAATCGACATTTTGGGCCACCTCTTCCCGCAGAGCTTGTTTTATTTTGATACGCGCCTTGGAGGTAGTCACAAACGACAGCCATCCTCGTTTGGGCGACTGTGTGGGCGAGGTTTGTATCATCACCGTATCTCCGTTGTTGAGGATATGTCGTATCGGCACATTTTTTTCGTTCACTTTGGCCGAGACGCATTTGCTACCCAAGGCCGTATGTACGGCAAAGGCAAAGTCGAGCACGGTAGCCCCTTTGGGTAGTTTTATCAGTTTCCCCTGAGGGGTGAAGACGTAAATCTCGTCTTTGTACAAATCCATCCGGAAGTTTTTCATCAAATCGTACGGATTGGAATCTTTCGATTCGAGGGCCATACGTACATTGGTAAGAAATTCGTCGAGGCCGCTTTCTTCTTTTACACCCTTGTATTTCCAATGCGCGGCGAGTCCCCGTTCGGCAATTTCGTCCATGCGCCGGGTGCGTATCTGCACCTCCACCCATCGGTTTTGAGGCCCCATAACGGTGGTGTGCAAGCTTTCGTATCCGTTACTTTTGGGGATGGAAATCCAATCCTTCATCCGTTTGGGATTGGGTTGATACATATTGGTTATAATGGAAAAAGCCCTCCAACATTCCGAGCGCTCCTTTTCGGTAGATTCAAAGGGCATATCAAGGATGACACGGATGGCAAACAAGTCGTATATATTCTCGAACTCGATGTTCTGCTTTTTCAGTTTATTGTAAATCGAGTGGATGGATTTGGTACGTCCCTTTATATCGAAGACAAAATGTTCTTCTTCCAATTTCTCTTTTACCGGTTTGATAAACTCGGCGATATAGGCATCTCTGGAGCGTTTTGTTTCGCTCAGTTTCGCCTTGATAAAACCGAATTGTTCCGGTTCCGTATATTTGAGCGAGAGGTCTTCCATTTCTCCTTTTATGGCGTAAAGTCCCAGCCGGTGGGCTAAGGGGGCATACAGGTAAGAGGCTTCGCCGGCCAGCCGTTCGCGGTCTTTGGCATTTACGAAAAGTTTTCCCATACGCATCATGTAAAGGCGGTCGGCAATCATGAGCAGGATAACTCGCACATCTTCGGCAAAAGAGAAAAGGAGTCGGTGAAAATTTTCGGAGTCGATAGCCGTATTGCGGGCATATAAATCGGATGTTTTCAGTAGCCGGCTAATGATTTGCGCTACATCTTTGCCGAATAACTTCTCTACTTCGTCTGTCGAAACTAATTGTTTCAATACCGGTCGATACAACAAAAGCGCCAGCAGCGGCGTACGTCGTAATCCGATTTCGCAAGCTGCAATCAATGCGGTATCCATATTGCGCAAAAGCCCGTTGATTCCGTTTTTGTCTCTTCCGTAGCAATCTAACGAAATCACTCGCTGCATCAATTTCCGCATCTTACTTACGTCACCTTTTTCTTCAAATCCATACAGCGCCCGTAGCAGTTGCCTGTATTTGGAAAAAAACAATTGTTTTTCTTCCGGCGTAAAAAATAGAACCTGATTCATACGTCTTGCTTTATTATGTGAATTTCTGAATAAACCTCATGCTTCATGCGCGTAAAAGTACGAAAGATTCTGTTACGAAACAGACGTTAAAGAAATAAAAATGTCACCTTATTATGCAAATTATTTGTTCTTTTGCAAAGAATTCGGGGAGGTGTAGCTCTGCGGGTTTTCCGGACTTGTACAATTGTAATTTAGGATATTGGATGGCAGAAAACAAAAAGATCGGTATTGTTTCTTTTTTCAACTCTCGTGTTACTTCAGTAATCAGTATTGCTTTGGTTCTTTTCCTGTTAGGATTAATCTTCTTAATGGCTTTACTGGGGAATCAGTTGTCGGATTATGTGAAGGAGAACATTTCTTTTTCCGTTATCCTGAAAGATGATATAAAAGAATCCGATGTAAAGAAAATACAAAAGAACTTGGACGATTTGGTTTTCATCAAATCGACGGAATACATTTCTAAAGAACAGGCGGCAAAAGAATTGGAAGCAGAGTTGGGAGAAAACCCGGAAACATTCCTTGGATTCAATCCCCTGCAAGCATCTATCGACGTGAAGCTTTATTCCGAATATGCGAATGCCGATAGCCTGCAAATCATCGAGAAAAGACTTAAAACCTACACATCCGTGTCCGAATTGCTTTACAGGAAAGATATGATGCAAATTGTAAATGATAATATAAAAAGGGTAGGTTTCGTTTTGTTGACGCTGGCTTTCATGTTGATGATTATTTCGTTTGTACTCATTAGCAATACCATCCGTTTGCTGATTTATTCAAAGCGTTTCCTTATTCATACGATGCAGTTGGTAGGGGCTACCGCGGATTTTATCCGGAAACCTTTTGTCAACTACAACATAGTGAGCGGTATTTTTGCTTCCATACTGGCAATATTGATGCTAATCGGCGCGTTGTATTATTTGCAGCGCGAATTGGCGGGATTTGTACAAATGCTGGATACCGGGATGTTATTGCTTGTTTTTGTATCCGTATTTATTCTGGGTATCGCACTGTCTGTTGTTGCTACCGTATTAGCCGTAAACAGATACTTGCACATGAAAGTAGATGAATTGTATTATATATAAAAGTAAAAAAACATGCAGAAAAGAAATTTTGCTTTCGGGAAAGATAATTTTATTCTGATAGTCGTTGCTGTGGCGATTATCATCGTTGGTTTTGTGTTGATGAGTGGAGGCCGTTCCGCCGACGGAGTATCGTACAATCCCGATATATTCGGCGCCCAACGCATCACAATAGCGCCAATCGTTACCATGATTGGCTTCGGGTTGATGGTCTTTGGTATTTTGAAAAACAGCAAAGAGAAGCAAACCAAAGAATGAGCGCCCTCGAAATTATTCTTATTGCAATAGTAGAAGGATTGACCGAGTTTTTGCCGATCTCTTCTACGGGACACATGATGATAACGCAAGGATTGTTGGGTATGGAGAGTACTGATTTTGTGAAAGCATTCATTGTCATCATTCAATTTGGAGCGATATTGTCGGTAGTCTGTTTGTATTGGAAGTATTTTTTTCAAGGTTGGGATTTTTATTGGAAATTGCTGGTTGCATTCCTTCCGGCAGCTATTGTAGGCTTGTTGTTCGGCGATTATATCGACAGCCTGCTCGAACGGGTAGAGATTGTGGCGGTGATGCTGGTTGTGGGAGGAATCTTTATGCTGTTTGTGGATAAAATCTTTAACCCTTCGAAAGAATCGCAGGAGATAACAAAGAAGAAAGCCCTGTATATCGGGCTTTTTCAATGTATCGCGATGATTCCGGGAGTTTCCCGTTCGATGGCAACCATTGTAGGAGGTATGACGCAGAAACTTTCGCGCAAGACGGCTACCGAGTTCTCCTTTTTCTTAGCAGTCCCCACCATGTTTGCCGCATCAGCTTACAAACTACTGAAGCTGCTTTTGCATCCAAGCGGGACGGAGATTTTAATCCGGAATTTACCGGCGTTACTTATAGGGAATGTTATCGCATTTATGGTAGCTTTGGTTGCCATCCGTTTTTTTATCGGATATGTAACCCGGTACGGATTTAAGGCTTTTGGATATTATCGCATCTTGGTGGGAGGAATTATTTTGATATTGGTATTAACAGGACATAATTTACAGATTGTTTGATGAATTTTTTAGAAGGAGAGGTCGTCTATCTGAATAAACCGAAAGAATGGACGTCCTTCGATTTAGTGAACCGGTTTCGCTACAAGCTAACAAGGAAATTGCACGTAAAAAAGATAAAAGTGGGACATGCCGGAACACTCGACCCTCTGGCTACCGGTGTGATGATTATATGTACAGGGAAGGCAACCAAACGAATTGACGAGTTTCAATACCAAACGAAAGAATATGTGGCCACATTGAAGTTGGGAGAAACAACCCCTTCTTTCGATTTGGAAGAAGCAATAGACCGGGTTTATCCCACGGAGCATATTACGAAAGAGAGCGTAGAAAAAGCTTTACAGTTGTTTGTGGGTACGATTCAGCAAATACCTCCGATTTTTTCCGCCGTGAAAATAAACGGTAAAAGAGCCTATAAATTCGCCAGGAAAGGAAAAACGGTAGAACTGAAACCTAAAACCTTGCAGATAGACGAACTGGAATTGCTGGAATGTTGCTTGCCGGTCATTACCCTACGTGTAGTATGCAGCAAAGGCACCTATATCCGGGCATTGGCAAGAGACATTGGAGAAGCGTTGCAATCGGGGGCTCACCTTATCGCTTTGGAACGTACACGGATTGGAAACATAACAGTCGGCATGTGTTTGCCGGTAGAGAAAATAGATTCCTTTCTGGATGAAGTAACAATAGAAACAATAGATTAATAACGAAATATGAAGCTTTCTAAATTCAAATTTATTTTGCCGGGAGAATTGATTGCATTTCATCCGGCTCCCAATAGGGATGAATCACGTATGATGGTGATACATCGCAAAACAGGGCAAATAGAACACAAAGTGTTTAAAGAGATCTTAGATTATTTTGGAGCAAAAGATGTGTTTATCTTCAACAACACCAAAGTCTTTCCTGCTCGTTTGTATGGGAGCAAAGAAAAGACCGGCGCGCGTATCGAAGTTTTTCTCCTCCGCGAACTCAATCCGGATTTGCGGCTATGGGATGTATTGGTCGATCCGGCAAGGAAGATACGCATCGGAAACAAGTTGTATTTTGGAGAAAACGACTCGATGGTGGCCGAAGTGATAGACAATACCACGTCGAGAGGACGTACCTTGCGCTTCCTCTACGACGGGAATCACGACGAGTTTAAAAAGGCGTTGTTTGCATTGGGAGAAACCCCTCTGCCCAAATATATACAACGAGCCGTAGAGCCGGAAGACGAAATGCGCTATCAGAATATTTTTGCCACAGAAGAAGGCGCCGTCGTAGCTCCGGCTGCCGGCCTGCACTTCAGTAGGGAGTTGATGAAACGACTGGAAATAAAAGACTGCCGCTTTTCGTACGTGACCGTTCATTCCGGACTGGGAAATTACAGGGAAATAGATGTAGAAGACCTTACGAAACATAAAATGGATTCGGAACAAATCATCATCAACGGGCAGGCTACGAAAATTGTAAATGAAGGAAAAGACAACAATCATAAGATATGTGCCGTCGGTACCTCCGCGATGCGAGCAATCGAAACGGCTGTCAGCACAGACGGACACCTGAAAGAATTTGAAGGGTGGACCAATAAATTTATTTTCCCTCCATACGAATTTAGCGTAGCAACAAATATGGTAACAAACTTCCATCTCCCCCTCTCCACCCTGCTGATGATGACGGCCGCCTTTGGCGGATTCGACTTGATTATGGATGCCTACCGGATAGCCATAGAAGAAAAATATCATTTCGGCGCATACGGAGATGCCATGTTGATTGTCTGAACAGAGAGAAAGGAAATGGCAGCGGCTTATCTGGGATTGGGAACGAATCTGGGGGAGAAAAAGGAACAACTATCCAAAGCCGTAGCATTATTGGCGGAGAGGGCGGGAAGGATTCTCGCTCTCTCTTCTTTGTACGAAAGTGAGCCGTGGGGATTTGAGTCCGAAAACAATTTCCTGAACATCGCTCTTGCCTTGGAAACTTCCTTGCCTCCGTTTGAATTACTCCATGTAGCTCAACAAATAGAAAAGGATATGGGACGTGAAAGGAAAAACGATAACGCTTATCACGACCGTATCATCGACATCGACATCCTGCTGTACGAAAACCTTATCTTGAACACTCCCTCCTTCATTCTCCCTCATCCTCTGATGCATCGGCGTCGTTTTGTAATCGTTCCCTTAGCCGAAATAGCTCCTCGGCTTGTTCATCCTGTTTTGAAGAAAAATATAGAGGAATTACTTCTCTTGCTTTAGCGGCGTCTGTGAGCGCTTTATATAAAGAACAAAAATAGAGGCAGGTAATCTTTCAGTTCGATGCGCAGTTGCTTTAGGGCTTGCTGAATGCGGTAGTCTACTGTTTTGGGTGAAATATTTAATTGGGCGGCTATTTGCTGATAAGTCATGTTTTGAAACCGGTTGAGTTCAAATGCTTCCCGATAGCTGGCGGGTAGGCGTTGCAGGGCGGCGTCGATTTGCCGGCTTAGTTCTTCTACAATATAAAAGTCGGGGTCTTCGTAGTGAGATTGCCGGCTTTCGTGCCAATGGTCTATGGCTCTCTGCTTGGATTCGTTGCGGCTGATGAGTGTGAAGCAATTGTTTCTTACCGAACGAAATAAATAGTTGCGAAGCGATGTTTCTATCGTCCACTCCCGGCTGTTTTCCCAAAGCCGGAGCATCATGTCTTGTACTATCTCCTGGCCGTCTTTGATGTCTACAAATTGCTTGGAGTAGGCGCAGAGTACGGCGTAATACCTGAGGAATAAAATATCAAATGCTTTCTCGTCCCCTTTCCGAACAGATTGAAAGAGTTCCTCGTCGGTTGTATCGGAGGGATAGTATTTCATGTGGGTATTTTTATTCAGTGTGTAAAACTAAATACTTCGCAGGAAAGAACAAAGTTTTTTGGTTAATTCTTTTTTTAAGGCGCTATTGTCCGGAACCACTACAATCCGTGTTTTTGTTTCCTGCTTTTTCTTTCACCGGAGAAAACGGAGTTGGGGTTTCGATGAGTTCTTTTATTTCCTATTCCGTCAATAGTTTGATAATTAGCTAACTGTCTTTTGTGTTAATAAATATTTGAATTTCTATATTAAATTAAAATATTGTCAAAACATATACATTATGATAGAATAAATAAGATTCATACATCATTTCGAAAGTGTATTTTAAAGTTAATTTTACCGGATTTGCTATTTTATAAAAACGATTATACGCTTTTTGGTAATTTGATGTCGATGTTTCCCGGAAATGATTGCAATGAGTTCAGGAGATCATTGCAATGAGTTTGAAATTTCATTGTAATGATTTTAAAAATCATTGCAATGACTTTCCGGAGACATGCTTAAGAAAACTTGAGAACATGGTGAATTATAAAAATTTCACCTATATGTAACATTTTTTATGAAGTCAAATGGGTTCTTAGGCGCAGTTGATGAAAATAGCATATTGTTGTATTTATATTTAAATATGTGCCTTGTTGTTGTTGCTGCCGATGCTTATGCATCTTAAAGGTGATAACACTCTACTATATGCGGCATTTTGTATTTGCCAAACCCTGAAATCCAGGCGTTTTTGAAGATTTCCGGAGGGTTGGAGCGGCAAAAAACGGTTTTTTTCGTTACCAAATCTGACAAATAGATAGTTTGACAAAATGTAGAAAGGATTCATATCCGGCCGTTCCAATCGTTTGTGTTCTGTCATTTACAAAATCCGATTTACAGATCATACTGGATTATTATCCCAATCTTGGCAAGGCATACCGGCTTCGACAACTGTTTTTGGATATGTTTGAAATTGCCGACAAAGAGGAGGCGATGGGCTATAACGAACATTCTGACTTTGGCCGAATAGTTACAAATGCCCCAATGAGCCAAAGGTTTTCCCCCTTTGGAATCTCCCTGAACGGTCATATTAGAGGAATTCAAAAAATAACTTGCTTAGATGTAGTTTTTCCGTCAGTTTTGCGACTAATTATAAAAAACAAGCAAATGCAGTAAATGAAAAGAGAAACTGAACTTATAGAACTGATAGTCCCATATCAACCGATAATTTACAAAGTATGCTTGATGTATGCTAATAATAAAGAGGATTTGAATGATCTTTTTCAAGAGTCTTTGATAAATCTATGGTTGGCATACCCAAACTATAGATCTGAATGTAAAATATCCACGTGGATTTATCGCATTTGCTTAAACACTTGTATCAGTGATTTAAGAAAAAAAGGTAAAATGCACTTTGTACCACTACAAACAGATTTGAATGTATATGAAAATGAAGATAATAATCAATTTCAGGAGCTACATGGCCTTATAAAAAGACTCAACAAAATGGATCGGGCGCTCATTTTACTATGGCTGGATGAAAAAAGCTACGAGGAGATAGCTTCAATCTTACAGTTATCCAAGTCAAATGTGTCGGTTCGTTTGTGTCGAGTAAAGGAAAAATTGAAACAAATGTCAAATATTTAATGCATAAGTTATGGAACCGGATGAAATGAAATTAGCCTGGAAAGAGTTAAACGAAAAAATTACGGCAAGCACATTAGCCAACAAAGAAACACTTGCCTATATTTTGAAAACCCGACGTAGGACAGCATGGCAAAGATTGGTCAGAGCCGATAAATCCACATCTATCTTTCTCTTCTTATTTGCAATAGGAATGATATACTATAGCATTTTTGTAAATCATGGCGCAGCATTGGTAAGAATTCAAGCTGTAATCTTATTACTGGTTACCAGCGCTCTGAATATTGTTTCTTATCTGAAACTTACAAAAATGAAATTAGATGAATCTGTGCCAATATTATACAAACAGGTATCATCTTATAAGAAACTAACTGTTTGGTCATATTTGATATGTTATGTATTAGTTTTTATTTTTGTTGTAAGTTCACTTTTAGTTTATCCATTACCTTATCTTTCCAAAGCATTAATATTTTTAATAATCCCTGTTGGTATTGCGATAGATTGTTTTATTTTCCACTGGTCTTTAAACCATATTCACACATTGGTTGATACGACTAAAGAATTGAAAGAATTAAACAAAGTTGTTGATATGGACTGTTTTTGTCATTAATCGAATAAATACATTTTAAATAAATGAATACATTATTGGAGGTATTATTTCGTAGCCCAACAATGGCTTTCGGACAATTGAGGAAGGAAAGCAAGTTTCCTGCGTTGATTTTGATAGTGTTGCTTTTAGTTGCGGCGGCGAATTTAGTTATACAATTACCTATAACAATGAAAATTTTGAGACTCACCCTTTTATCGCTACCCGAAAATCAAATGGATATGGCTTTTGATGTAGCATATAAGCTGAGGTATCTTCAGATTTTTGGAAGCATTTTAGGAGTTGCAGTAATCTTGTTTCTCTATGCCTTTCTTTTGTATATCATTACCGTGATTGCAAAGTCTTCGTTGACATATATTAAATCCTTTACATTGATTCTTTACAGTTATTTCGCGTTATTGATAGGCGACTTGACTAATACCGGACTGCTGTATGTAAGAGGATTTGACAAAATAGAGCATATTTATGACATCTCATTGACAGGACTAAACCTGCTGACAACCTTAGACAACTCAGGTGCGGCGGTATATCAATTCCTGAGCTTGATTAATCCTTTCCAGATATGGTTCATCATATTACTAAGCATTGGTTTGAGGGTTTTTACGGACATTAAATATATAAAGGCGCTGATTATATGTTTGATATTTTGGCTTATAACAATAATCTATCCCGTTAGCGCCGCCTTTTTTGCTGAAACGAAATTGAAAGACGTCATGATGTAAACCGTATCCGCATGAACTTTATCAAAAGATTTGGAGAAGTGTTGCATGAAGTTTATTCATCAATCAAGCAGCATAAGGCTCGGTCTATACTGACAGGATTTAATATTACTTGGGGTATTTTCATCTTGATTGTGTTGTTGGGAGCAGGAAATGGTTTCCGCAATGGTACACTGAGCGTCTTCAGCGGATATGCATCTAATAGCATTTGGGTGACTGGTCGCCGAGTATCAATAGCTACAAGTAGCGGTTTGCAAACCGGTTCGCAAATCAGGTTCAATGACGAGTTGCTGAACCGTTTGAAAAGACGGTTTGCCGGAATCCGACAAATAGCGTCGGAAGTAAGTCTGCCAAACAATAATCCCATTGTCTACAAAGACAATACCGGCTGGTTTAATCTGAAGGGAATAAGTGAAGATTATCTAATCATGAAATCATTGGAAGTAAGAGAAGGGCGCTTTCTTAATCCGATTGATTACCGAGAACAACGCCGGAGCATAATTATAAGCGAATATGTCAGGGACATTCTTTTCGACAAAGAGTATCCTATCGGAAAATATATCCATATCGAGGGAGTTATGTTTTGCGTAGTAGGCGTCTTAAAGAGCGGAACGCTTTCAAGTATCATGGAGCAGAACAATATCTATGTTCCTTCAAGCGCTCTGCTGACTACCTTCAATCCGGAAAGAAACTACGCCACCTTCGGAGCCATATTACACGACAATACGACCATTGAGACATTTGAAGGAGAATTACGCAATTATCTGGCACAAGAAATAGGTTTCTCAAACGACGACAAAAGTGCGCTGCTCGTTACAAACATACAATTACAGGTCAAGGCTTTCAACATGTTGTTCGACGGAGTGGATACATTCCTGTGGATTTTGGGTTTGTGCTTCATTTTGTCGGGTATGATTGGTATCATGAACATTATGCTTGTCGTCGTTAAAGAACGTACGCAGGAGATAGGTGTCAGGAAAGCCTTAGGAGCAACACCTGCTTCCATTTACGAGCTTATCATTATCGAAGCGCTATTGATAACTATAATATTTGGAATTGTTGGAATGTTTCTCGGCTTTGCTGGCCTTGGGGTTTACAATTGGGTTGTATCGGCGCTTCAAAGTAATGAAGAACAGATATTTGCAAAAGCCGCTATCGACTTTTACATTGTCTTGTTTTCGTTTATAATGCTGGTGTTAGCTGGAGTTATAGCAGGATTGTTCCCGGCTAAAAAAGCCGCAAGCGTCATGCCGGCCGAGACATTGAGCAAAGTAATGTAAATGTATAACGTTTAATAATCAATGAAACAAGCAAGAATAATACTGGTTTTAATTATGGCAATAGCGGGATTGATATTCTTTTCCGAACATCTATTACAAAAAGAGATTGACATGTCGCAAACTATTAACCCGGAGCGAGACACGATAACGAAAAAACAACTTGTTTCAGGAAATATTTATCCCATCAGAGAAATCGAAGTGAAATCAGTCATATCGGGCGTATTGGAAGTTTACTATGTGCAAATAGGAGACTATGTGCAAATAGGCGACAGAATAGCAAAAATAAAAACACTGTCGGAGCCTTCGGAAATCGAACAAGCAAAAATGAATCTCCGGCTTGCAGAGCTCACCTTTGAAAAAGACCGCTTAGAGTATGAACGTGACAAATCTTTGTATGAAAAGAAAGTCATTTCGGCGTCCGAATTTGATGCCTCCGTAAAAGTGTATAAGACAAGTAAAGAGCATTATGAGTATAACAAAAACCAACTGCATCTGTTGACGGAAGGCTTTATTCCTTCAACCAATATCTCTAACGTTGTGATTGCCACCGCCGCCGGCGTAGTTATCGACCTCCCGCTCGAAGAGGGTACAGCCGTTGCCGGACGAAGCATATTTCGCGATGGGACGAACATCGCTTTGATAGCCCAGCTTGATTCGTTCTTTTTCAAAGGCAAAGTAGTCGAGACCGACGCACTTGCCTTTCGTAAAGGAACGAAGCTGACGGTCACTCCTACCTCAATGGCTGATCTTAAAATTGAGGCGCGAATACGTAAGATTGCGCCGAAAGGCTACCTTGACCAAGGCATCATGAAATACGACATAGAGGCCGTCTTTTCCCTTCCCGACAGTGTGAATATCCTTTCAGGCCTCAATGCAACAGCCGAATTTATTCTGGATGAACGATACAACGTTTTGACGCTTCCCGAATCCTGTCTTATTTTCGATGGTAATTCGACTTACGTATATATTCTTGAAAAGAGTGAATTTAAGAAGAAGCCCATCGAAACGGGACTTTCCGACGGGATAAACATCGAAATTATCAGTGGTATTTCCGAAGATGACAGGATTAAAAAGAGATAATTCATAAGTAAGCATCCCTCCAAGGGTCGTATAGGCAGAGCAAGTTACGTTTTTTTTTGAAAAACTTTTGTTTTTTGTTTAGGAGATTTTTCTTCTGCTTAGTCTTCTATATAAGAGAAGATGGAAATGAATGAAGCAATGGAAATAAAGGAGACAACCTTGTGGGCCTATTTTGCAGGAGGATTGACGCCGGCAGAGAGGATGGATGTGGAACGTTGGCTGGAGGCATCGGAAGAGAACAGGTTGTTGGCTCGCGAGGTGGAATATGTTTATTTTGCGATGGATACATTGCAGACTGTCCGGCAGCTTCAGGTGGGCGCTCCGGCTGCGCTGGAACGGGTGAAGAAACAAATCCGGAGGCGGAGGCGAATGTATCTTTTCAAATGGATGGAAAGGGTGGCGGCGATTCTTTTTATTCCGTTGCTGTTTGCCGTTATTTACAACGAGGTGAAAGAGGATCGGGTGGAGTATATGACGATTCGCACGAATCCGGGTATGATGACGAGCTTGGATTTGCCCGATGGGAGTAAGGTATGGCTAAATTCTGAGTCTGAGCTTCGGTATCCGGTTAAATTTACGGGCAAGACGCGGGAGGTGTCTGTTTTGGGAGAAGCTTATTTTCAGGTAGCAAAAGATGTGGAAAGAAAGTTTGTCGTTTCTGCCGGCCATCGTTTGAAGGTGGAAGTGTTGGGAACGGAATTTAATATCGAAGCTTACCGGGAAGATGATTTTATTGCTACGACGTTGATTAAGGGCTCCATTAGTTTGTGGTATGTAACGGGTAATAACGAGAGTAGGTCGTTGAGGATGGAGCCGAATCAGAAGGTTTTCTATTACGAGCGTTCTCAAAGTATAAAGAGGCGGGAGACGTATGCTTCGGCAGATATTGCATGGATAGAGGGGAAGATTGTTTTTCGGAATACGCCGCTGGAAATGGTGCTGAAGAAGCTGAGTCACCGGTTTAATGTGGACTTTGTTGTTGAAAATGAGGAAATGAAACAGTATCCTTTTACCGGTACCTTTGATAAACAACAATTAGTGCAAATATTGGAGCATTTCCGTATTTCTTCCAATATCCGGTATCGTATTACGGAGCCTTCGGGCGATGGGAAGAGTATTCCGGAACGAGGCGAAGTGATTTTGTATTGAGTTATTCACCTTCAAAAACATATTCTTATGAATCCACACCCTCCATAGCAAAAAAAACACACGAAGAAATACTTGGTACGTATTTGCTTCGTGTGAAAGAAAAACAAAACTGTAAGAACAGTGTTTGTCTTTATTTTTTTTTATCCATTTAAAAACATTGTAAAATTATGAGAAATTATTTTAGCATCCAACCTTTTAGGGTGGTAAAATTTGTATTTGCTATCTTAAAAAATATACCATTATGTATGAAACTATCTGTAACAATGCTTTTTCTTTGCTGCGGGCTAACGTTTGCAGAGATTGGTTACGGCCAATCCACGTTGCTGACGCTGGATGTAAAAGAGCAATCGGTACAACGCGTATTGGATGAAATTGAGCAACAATCGGAGTTTCATTTCTTCTACAACAATAAGCAGATTAATACTTGGCGGATTGTTTCGGTCAAGACCGAAAAGAAAGATGTGTTCGGTGTGTTGGATATTCTGTTCAGCGGAACAGATGTCAAGTATTCGGTTATGGACAGGAATATTATCCTGTCTTTGAGCAGGAATGTGGGGGGAGAGCCTCAGCAGTTGTCGGGTAAGACCATTACCGGGAGAGTGACCGATGCAAACGGTGAACCTATTATCGGTGCGAATATTACCGTAAAGGGTACGACTATCGGTACGATTACGGATGTAGAAGGGAACTATATGCTTAGTAATGTTCCGGCTAATGCTGTGTTGGTTTTTTCTTATATCGGGATGACTTCGCAGGATATCTCGGTGGGGGATAAACGTGTTATCGCTGTTTCGCTGGAAGAAACGGCTATCGGGCTTCAGGAGGTCGTGGCTATTGGGTATGGTACGGCAAAGAAAGCGACAATTACCGGTTCTATAGCATCTTTAAAAGGTGAAAACTTAAGTACTATCCCAGCAAATAATTTCACCAATGCTTTGGCCGGTAAGTTTGCCGGATTAACAGCCATTACGACTTCCGGGCAACCGGGCAATGACAACTCTACTTTGCGGATTCGTGGTTCAAATACGTTGGGAGATAACAATCCTCTGGTAGTTGTAGATGGTATCCCCGGGCGTGATATGAATCGTTTA